>JAZQMH010000079.1:0-5687 GCA_045543255.1 Vescimonas sp. | reverse complement strand
TTGAGCCGTGCTTTCAACGTTTCGTGGCTCCAATCCCACCACTTGATACGCTCCATGGCGGCGATGGTCTCCTCGTCGTAGCGCCAGCCCATATGGCGGGCAGGTACGCCGCCCACGATCTCATAGGGAGCAACATCGTGTGTCACCACTGCCCCCGCCGCCACCACCGCGCCGTTGCCGATGGTGACGCCGCCCATAATGATGGCGTTGTGCCCCATCCACACATCGTGGCCTGTGGTGACAGTCAGTTCTTTGCGCTGCTCCAAAAACTCCGTGTCCTCCTCGCCCAAACCGTAGTGATGGGCGCGGTAGGTGAAATGGTGTGCCGCCGCACGCTCCCGCATGGGGTGCTGCACGGGGTTAATTCGCACACCTGTGGCGATGGAGTTAAACTTGCCAAGGCGGCAATTGTAAATGTCATTTTCCCCGAAGAAATAGGTGTACGAGCCAATGTAGCTGTCGGCGGCGATGCAGTCGTTGCCAAACTCCACATACTGCCCAAACTGGCAGTTATTCACCACACAAGAGGGGTGAATGAGGGGCTCGTCGGGAGAGAGTTGTTTCGTAAAATCCAGCATTTTTTAGTCCTTTCGCTCCAAAAGGCACACGGATTCAATATTCGCCGTACGTGGGAAGAGATCCACGGCACAGGCGCGGACGGCGTGGTAGCCCAAAGCCGCAAATCGCTTCACATCGCGACCCAACGTAGCGGGGTCGCAGGAGACGTAGACAATGCGCTTGGGCTGCATCTCCGCCGCCGCCTCAACGACCTCGGGGGCAAGACCCTTACGGGGCGGGTCAACGCAGATCACATCGGGCCGCAAGCCACGGCGGGCCAGTTCTGCCGCCGCGATCTTGGCATCGCCCTCTAGAAACTCCACATTCTCCACGCCGTTATGTTTGGCGTTCTCCCACGCGTCGCGAACCGCCTCGGGGACGATTTCCGCGCCGATGGCGGACTTGGCGTGGCGTGCCATGCAGAGGGTGATGGTGCCCGCGCCGCAGTAGAGGTCGAGGACGGTTTCCTCCCCCGTCAGCGCGGCGTACTCCACCGCCTTTTGGTACAGCACCTCCGCTTGGTCGCGGTTCACTTGGTAGAATGAGGGCACAGACAGGCGGAAACGGAGACCCCAGAGGGTGTCCACCAGCGTGTCCTCCCCCCACAGGGTGCGATATTCTTCGCCGAGGATCACATTGCCCACCTTGCGGTTCACACCCCACACAATGCCCACCGCTTTGGGCACTGCCTCACGGAGCATGGCAACCAGTTCAGCTTCATAGGGCGCACCGTCCCCGTTGCCCAGCACGCAGATAAGGCTCTCCCCTGCGGCGTTGGTGCGGACATAGAGATGGCGCAGCAAACCCTTTTTGGCGACTTCATCGTAGCAGCTGACGCGGAAGCGGCGAATGTAGGCGCGTAGCGCTTCAGCGGCGGCATCGGCCTCGGGGCGCTGAATAAGGCAGCACTCCACGGGGATCACCTCATGGCTGCGGGCGCGGTAAAAGCCCACTGTCCCCTGTGTGCCCACGGGGTACTGGCTCTTGTTGCGGTAGTAGCGCGTCTCCGCTGCACCCAAAATCTCCTCCACCTGCACCTCGCTGCCGCCCAAGCGCTGCAAAGCATCCTGCACGCGCCCTTTCTTGGCCTCCAGCTCCTCGGCGTAGTCCATGTGGCGGAAGTCGCAGCCGCCGCAGCGTCCGTAGTAGGGGCAGTCGCTGTCCTGCCGATGGGGGGAAGGGGTGTGTATGGCGGTGACTTTACCGAAGGCGGCATGTTTCAGCACCTTCATCATGAGGATGTCGCACTCCTCGCCGCGAATGGCGCGGTGGACGAACACCACCTGCCCATTGACGCGGGCAATACCCAAGCCCTCGGAGGAATAGCCCTCGATGACGGCGCGGACGGTCTGATTTTTTGTAAGCGGTTTTCGCTCTTCCATAGTGGTTCTCCTGTAAGCAATCAATAAGAGGCGGCTTCCCGCCTCTTATTGGATGATGAATTAGAAATTGAATTTGTTTACCAAACTGCGCACAGCCTCGGTGAAGGCGTTGAGGGTCTTGTTGTCCCGTCCCTTGCTGCGGCGCACCAGTGCCGTAAGGCTGTCCATAGCCTGCTGCAGCAGCTTGAAGGCATCGGAGGTCTTTTCCGCAACGAAAGCGGGCTTCTTTTTCTCGGGGGTGTAGCCCTCTGCCGTCTTGGTGGCGGTGACGAGGTCATACTCCTCGGTATAGAGAGGGGCGTGGGCTGTAAAGCCCATGTCCTGCACGGTATCGGCAAAGAGGGGTGCCACATCACTGTCACCGTGGACAACGAACACATGCTGGGGCTTGGGTGCTTTGAACTTGCCGATCCACTCCATAAGATGATCGCGATCCGCATGGGAGGAAAGGCCCTGGAAATTGATGATCTTGGCACGGACGGCGATCTCCTCGCCGAACATCTTCACCTTCTCCGCGCCGTCCAGCAGATGGCGACCCAGCGTACCGGGAGACTGGAAGCCCACGAATACCACGGCGCTGTTTTCCTTCCACAGATTGTGCTTCAAGTGGTGACGGATACGGCCTGCATCACACATGCCGGAAGCGGAGATAATGACCTTGGGGACGTTGTCCATGTTCAGCAGCTTGGACTCCTCCACCGTTTCCGTCATATTCATGCCGGGGAAGGAGAACATATGCTCGCCCTCGCTCACCAGCTCAATGGCCTCTTCATCGAGATAGCCCGTGAGGTCGCCGCAGAAAATGGTGGTGGCACTGCGTGCCAAGGGAGAGTCCACATACACGGGAAAATCCTTCACGGAGGTAACGAGGTTCTGATCCTTGATCTCACGCATGAAGTACAAAAGCTCCTGCGTACGACCCACGGCGAAGGAGGGGATCACCACATTGCCGCCCTTGCCCAAGGTCTCGTCAATGATCTCCGCCAACTCGTCGGTATAGCTCCACACCTCTGTGTGGTTGCGGTTACCGTAGGTGGACTCCATGACCACGTAATCTGCCCCGTCGAAGAACTGGGGATTGCGGAGGATGGGCTGATCCACGTTGCCGATGTCGCCGGAAAAGACGATGGAGCGGCTCTCACCACCCTCGGTCAAGTCGAGGCGAATGGAGGCGCTGCCCAGCAGGTGACCTGCGTCGATGAAGGTGGCCTTCACCCCCTCACAGACCTCCACTACCTCGCCGTACTCCACGGTGGTGAGGAACTCGGGGACGCGCATGGCATCGGCCACGGTGTAGATAGGCTCGATCTCGGGGCGGCCTGCGCGCTTATTCTTCTTGTTCTGATACTCAGCGTCGCTCTCCTGAATGTGACCGGAATCTGCCAGCATGATGCTGAGAAGGTCGGCGGTGAGGCGGGTGGTGATAATGCGGCCCGTAAAGCCGTTTTTAATCAGCATGGGCACGCGTCCGGAGTGGTCGATGTGGGCGTGGGTAATGAGCACGGCATCGATGGCGGCGGGGTTAAAGGGCAGATAAGAGTTGTCGATCTCATCACGACCCTGCTGCAAACCGCAGTCCACAAGGATCTTCTTGCCGTTCACCTCGAGACAATGGCAGCTGCCTGTCACGCACTGGGCTGCGCCGTAAAAACTCAGCTTCATAGCAATTTTCCTTTCTGTTTTTGTAGTAAAATCACAGATATTATAGCATTTTCCCCCTCTCCATGCAAGAGGATTCCATATTCCCCTTGTTCACAGAAAATTCTTTTGCATATAGATAAAGAGTGTGGTATACTAGTATCCGTGTTACTATGCGTACATATTCTTTTTCACAAGAAAGGATCACCATATATGGGACTGGTTAACAAACTGTTCGGTTCTTACTCCGAGCGTGAGATCAAGGCCATCTGGCCCATCGTCCACCGCATTGAGGCTATGGAGGAGGAGTATAAGGCTCTCACCGATGCCCAACTGCAGGCAAAAACGGTGGAATTCAAGGAGCGTCTCCAAAACGGCGAGACGCTGGACGACATTCTGCCCGAGGCTTTTGCCACCGTCCGCGAGGCATCTGACCGCGTGCTGGGCATGCGCCCCTACCCCGTGCAGCTCATCGGCGGTATCGTCCTCCATCAGGGCCGCATCGCCGAGATGAAGACCGGTGAAGGTAAGACGCTGGTGGCTACCCTCCCCGCTTACCCCAACGCACTGACCGGCAAGGGCGTTCATATCGTCACCGTCAACGACTACCTTGCCAAGCGCGATAGCGAGTGGATGGGTAAGGTGCACCGTTACCTCGGCCTCAAGGTGGGTCTTATTATCCACGACATGAACAAGGCCGAGCGTCAGGAGGCATACCTCGCCGATGTGACTTACGGTACCAATAACGAGATGGGCTTTGACTATCTCCGCGACAATATGGCCATCTACTCCAACGAGTTGGTGCAGCGCAAGCATAACTTCGCCATCGTGGACGAGGTGGACTCCATCTTGATCGATGAGGCCCGCACCCCCCTCATCATCTCCGGTCAGGGCGATAAGTCCACCCAGATGTACGACATGGCGGAGATCTTCGTCCGTAAGCTGAAGCGCTTCACCATCGTGGAGACCGACTCCAAGGAGGAGGAAGATCCCGAGCTGGACGCCGACTACATCGTGGATGAAAAGGCCAAGTCTGTGTCCCTCACCGCCCGCGGCATTAAGAAGGCCGAGGAGTTCTTCCATCTGGAGAACTTGGGCGATCCTGAGAACAGCACCATCTCCCACCACATCAATCAGGCCATCCGTGCCCACGGCGTTATGAAGCGTGACGTGGACTACGTGGTGAAGGACGGCGAGATCGTCATCGTCGATGAGTTCACGGGCCGACTGATGTTCGGCCGCCGCTACAGCGAAGGTCTCCATCAGGCCATTGAGGCCAAGGAGCGTGTGAAGGTTCAGCGCGAAAGCAAGACGCTGGCTACCATCACCTTCCAGAACTACTTCCGTCTCTATGAAAAGCTCTCCGGCATGACCGGTACGGCTATGACCGAGGCGGAGGAATTCGGCACCATCTATAACCTCGACATTGTGGAGATCCCCACCAACCGCCCCATTGCCCGTGTGGACAATGAGGACAGCGTCTACAAGACGGAGATGGGCAAGTATAAGGCCGTCATCCGTCAGGTGAAGGAGTGCCACGCCAAGGGTCAGCCCGTGCTGGTTGGTACGGTGTCCATCGAGAAGAACGAGCTGTTGGGCAAGCTCCTCACCCGTGAGGGCATTCGCCATAACCTCTTGAACGCAAAGAACCACGAGAAGGAAGCCGAGATCGTGGCACAGGCCGGTAAGTTCGGTGCTGTCACCATCGCCACCAACATGGCAGGTCGTGGTACCGATATTATGCTGGGCGGTAACGCCGAGTATCTCGCCAAGAATGATCTTCGCAAGATGGGTATGTCCGACGAGCTGATCGCCGAGGCTACGGGCTACGCCGAGACTACCGATGCCGAGATCATCAATGCCCGCCGTCTCTTCGCCGAGAAGCTGGCAAAGTATAAGGACGCCATCGCCGAGGAGGCGGAGAAAGTCCGCGCCGCAGGCGGCCTGTTCATCATCGGCACGGAGCGTCACGACTCCCGCCGTATCGACAACCAGCTCCGTGGTCGTGCCGGTCGTCAGGGCGACCCCGGCGAGACCCGCTTCTACATCTCCACCGAGGATGACCTCATGCGCCTGTTCGGCGGTGAGCGCATCACCAACATGATGGAT
>JAZQMH010000078.1:0-7793 GCA_045543255.1 Vescimonas sp. | reverse complement strand
CGGTCTTAGGAAGACAACATCATTTTTCAACTCCTTGGCTCACAGAACGACATGGCTACGATCCGACTTAAACATGGTGGGAATGTCCTTCATGTACCACGGCTCATTGGCCGCCATGAGGGAGATCCAGTCAATGCGGCGGGTGGTGTAGTTAGACCCCGTAGCCACATTGGCGACCACCAAGGAGAGGTCGAACTTCTCCTTCATCTGCGCCACGCCGCTGGTGAAGATCTCACCACGCTCCATAGTGGCATAGTCGTAGAGAGACACGGTAAAGCCAGCCTTCTCCAGCGCCGCCTTCACCCGCTCTGTCACATTTTCACTCTCGCCAAAGCCGCCGCCGTGACCTTCGCCGATAACCGTCAGACGAATACGGGGCGTTTTCTCGGGGGAGAGGGGCAGGAGGTTTTGGTTATCCTTCACCAAGGTGATGGCCTTTTGGGCGCACTCCGCTGCCCAAGCGGCATGCTCGGCGCAGCCCAGTGCCGCCAACGCCTCCTTCTCGGGCAGGGCGCGGCGATGGAGACCGAGAGATGCCTTCAGCGCCAGCTGACGGCACACCGCCTCGTCCAATCGTACCATAGTCACCGTACCGCAGTCAAGTCCATCACGAATAGCGCCGAAATCCTCCTCGATGCTCTTGCAGAACACCAGCATATCCGCACCCGCCATCAGCGCGCTGCGGATAGCATCGGCGCGGCTCTCCATAGCGGAGAAACCCACCATGGGGGTAGCATCGGTGGTAATAAGGCCGTTGAAACCGAACTTCTCGCGGAGGATGCCCGTCATCAAGCCACGGCTATGGGAGGCAGGGCGCATATCCTCGTCACGAATGTCGGGATTCAGCATCCGTTCCAATGCGGGCTGGAGAATGTGACCGCACATGACGGTCTGGGCGCCCTTGTCAATAAGGGTCTTGTAGACCATGCCGAAGCTGTCCATCCACTCCTCGGCGCTGAGGCTGTTGACCGTGGGCATCAGGTGATGATCCCGCTCGTCCACGCCATCGCCGGGGAAGTGCTTAATGCACACCGCCATAGGCGTCTCCACCTGAGCAACGCCGTCCATGTATCCTTCCGCCATAGCAAGGACACGCTTGGGATCGGAGCCGAAGGTGCGGACATTGGTAATGGGGTTACGCCAGTTGAAATCAATATCCACGATGGGGGCATACGCCCAGTTGCAGCCCACCGCCGTGCCCTCACGGGCACAGACATAGCCCAAACGGCGGGCCTGCTCCACATCATCGGTAGCCGCCACCTGCAGGGGGCGACCAAAGAACGTGCCATCGGGGGAGATGCCGTTGCCGCCGCTCTCCAAGTTGCAGGGGAAGAGCATGGGGATGGTGGATGCCTCATTCATGGCGTGATAGGCGCGCTGGATCTCCTCGCCGTTGCCGGCACGGTACATAAATCCACCGGGCTTATACTTGCCAATGAGGGCTTTCAGCTCCTCGGTGTCGGTAATCATATCGGTGAGGCAGAACAGCTGCCCGATCTTCTCCTCCACCGTCATGGATGCAAGGGTGGACTCCACCCACGCAATATCCTCATCGGAGAGGTAGAAAGGCTTTGCTTTATAATCGATCATAGGGCTTTTCCCTTTCGTTAATTTACGCTGAGGGTCGCGCTGTACTTGTCGCTGCTGACGGTGACAGTACCCTCGCCGCGGACAATCGCCATTGCACGACCGCGGAACGTGCGGGTAGTGTTGCCAGTATAGTTATAGGCAGGCTTGGGGTCGCCGCTGCCGAAGCCCAGCAGCGCAGCGCCCTCCACCTCCACGGTCAGTTCTGTATCGCAATCGGTGACCACATTGCCCGCGCTATCGCAGAGGGTGATGTTCACATACCGCAGTTCGCCCACACGATCTTCCTCCATGGCGATATTTGCCACTTCGCCGGAGGAGAGGAGTTCCATGCGACCCAGCTCCACATCGCCGTCGTAGGCCACCGCCGTCAGCGTGCCCGCCGTGTAGGTGGTCTCAAAGCGGGTGATATACCCGCTCTTCTCGCCGCAGGCCTTGCGGCCGAGGCTCGTGCCGTTAAGCAGCAGCTCCACCTCCGTACCCGCAGCGTAGATCTCCACCACGATGGGTTTGCCCTCGAAGCCCTTCCAAGACCAAGAGGACTGGCTGTCGGAGATGACCCACGGGGTCTTAATAAGATGCTCGCCATAGTGTGCAGGATCTTGCACGGTGATATAGGGCGCTTTCCGCAGGCCAAAGACGATCTCACGGAAATAAGAGGCGGGACGGCGGAAACCGGTAATGTCCATATCGCCGCAGAAGGAGATCTGGCAGGGGAACTGCGCGCCGAAGCCGCCCTCGCCGAAGCGGTAGGCGGGAACGCCTACGCCTGCCTCGCCGATGTAGTCCCAGCCCGTCCACGTAAAGTCGCCGATAAGGTTGGGCAGCTTCTTCACCAGCGCCCAGTTGCGGGGGATGTGGGGCGGGTTCGTCTCGCTGCCCACCACCACGCGGTTAGGATAGGTAACGGCATCGGCCTCATAGCGGGCTGCCATGTAGTTATAGCCCACCAAGTCCATCCCTGCAGAGGCAGCATCAATGCGCTCCGACACCAGCGGGTGGCAGACAATGTCATCCATGTGGGTGTCCATGGCGGTCATAAAGTTGTTGACATTGCCCACCTCCTCGCCGCGAGCCGCGGCGGCAGAGAGGACATCGGACATAATTTGGGGCACATAATCGCCGGAGGCGAACACGCCGTTGATGGACACCAAGGCATAGCGCTTGGGGTCGAGTCTCTTCACCAAACGAGCCATATCGCGGCCAAAGGCAGAGCCCTGTGCCGTGCCCACCTCGGGAATCTCGTTGCCGAGAGAGTAGAAGATGACGGAGGGGTGGTTGAAGTCATTGTCCACCAGTGCGGTAATGTCCTCTTCCCACCATTTGTCAATAAAGAGGGAATAGTCGTTATCTTTCTTGGGACGAGACCACATATCGAAAGCCTCGTCCATGACGTACAGACCCAGCTTGTCGCAGGCACGCAGCAGGGCGGAGGAGGCGGGGTTATGTGCCATGCGGATGGCGTTAAAGCCCGCTTCCTTCAAAATGCGCACGCGGCGCAGCTCTGCTTCATCGCAGCTGATGGCACCCAAAAGGCCGTTATCATGGTGGATGCAGGCGCCGCGAAGCTTCACCGTCTCGCCGTTGACCTGCAAGCCACGCTTGCTGTCAAGGCGCAGGGTGCGGACACCAAAGGTGGCCTCAGCGCTGTCCACCGCCGCCCCCTTCTCCTGCAGCGTCACGCGGCAGGAATAGAGATTGGGCGTTTCCGCGCTCCAGAGCTTGGGGGAAGGCAGCACCACCGTCTCGCTGACCGTCTCCTCGGTGCTGCCCAGCATGGTGAGGGGAAATGCGGTCTTGGCGCACACTGCACCCGCTTTGTCGCAAAGTTCTGCCACCACCTGTACGCTGCGGGGACGGAAATCACGGTTCTTCACGGTAACGGAAACATCCATCGCGGCATAGTCCTCCTCAATATACTCGGTGGACACCTTCACACCGTTGTCCACAATGTGGAGGGGGTCGGCCTCAAGCAGCCACACATCACGATAGATGCCGCTGCCGGAATACCAGCGGGAGTTGGGCATGCCGTTATTCTTCACCAGCACGCGCAGTTCATTGTCGCCGCCATAGTTTAAGTAATCATTGAGCGTCACAACAAAGGGGGAGTAGCCGTAAGGCCGCTTGCCCACCAGCTGTCCGTTGAGATACACCAGCGCGTTCATGTAAACGCCCTCGAACTTCACGGACACGACCTTGTCGCGATAGTCCTCGGGGGCGTGGAACTGCTTAATGTAGACATAGTTGCCGCCGTCACGAAAACCTGTATCGTTGCCATTGGGGCTGTCGCCGCGAGGGGCGCGCTCCAGCATGGCATCGTGGGGCAGGGTGATGTCTCGCGCGTTCTCCGGCACGTTCCAAACCAGCGCGAAGGCGTCTACATCCTCCCAAAACTTCCAATTATCATTCCAAAGCTGTGCTTTCATGGGGAATTCCTCCCGTTTTCAGATTTACAGGGCATTGCTGCCGTAGAGAGCCAGTAAGTCCTCCTTCACTACGAAGAAGGATGCGCCGCCCCAGCGGACGCGGCAGAGCTTATGCTCGGGGTCGCCGGCTTCGGCGTACTTGTGATTGAGCTTATCTTCAATGACGGCATCGCCCAGATAGATGTGCTCCACAAGACCGATATAATCGTCCAAATAGCTGTGGGCAATGGGGGCGCCGTTATGGGCGGGGAGAAGGGTGTTCCATTCGCCCTTCAAGCTCTTCAGCCGCAGCATATTTTTATGATGGGCGCGGAGCTTGGTGTCCAGCACGAAGTCGTAGCCGGGGATGGCCTCCGTCTCGTACATCAGCACCTGTGCGCTCTCCAGTTCGTCGCCTACGAAGAGATAGCCGTTCTTGCGGTCGAGGAAGGCCAAAGAGCCGTTGGAGTGGGAGGAGATGTCAAGAAGTTCAATGACGCGACCGCCCAAATCGATGGTGTCGCCGTCCTTCACCAGCACGCACTCATAGTTGGGGTAGGGGAGTTTGGACACATCGAAGGGCAGGCGGTGGCAGGTGAACATATCGTCCTTGGCCCCTTGCAGCATCATGACTTTCTCCCACTCGCCGTTGCCGCCGGAGTGGTCGAGGTGGCCGTGGGTCAAAATGACCTCTACAGGCTTGTCCGTCAGCTTCTCCACCAGTGCGCGGAGATTGCCCGCACCCCAGCCGGTGTCGATAAGGAGGGCTTTTTCCTCGCCTGTCAGCAGGTACATATTCTGACTGCCCCCCATAAAGTTGAGGACATAGGTATCTTCGTTCATCTTCCAAGGCATATACGAGCCGAAAATTTCAACAGGATTAGGTCCCATCGTACATTCTTCCTTTCGTTGCAAAATTGAGATAGTCCTCCGCAGCCGCGCTGCGGAGGGCCCATTTCAGCGCACAATATAGTTGATTGCGCTATGTGTTATTGGTCTTGCTGTCGGGCAGCCATAGCCTGCTGCTTCTTCGCCTTCCACATCTGGTGCAGACCCACCTTGTAGATGTTGGAGGAGTAAATGAGGAACAGCAGCACCACCACGCCGTCCATCACCGTCTTCATGGAGCTGGAGCAGCCCAGACGGATGAGGCCGGAGGTGAGGCAGGCCTGACAGAACGCACCGATGATGACACCGATGTTGCGGTCAGAATACTTGGCAAGGGCGTTACCCACGAACATGGGCAGGAAGGCGCTCATCATGTAAGAGGAGCTGCCGAGGCCTGCCTTGGGAGCCACCATGCCGTTCTTGCACAAAAACAGCACGCCGGCGCAGGCCATCATAGCACCTGCGATGATATAGCAGATGACCGCGTTTGTATTTTCATTGACACCCACTTCCACGGCGTTCTTCTGACCCGTCTGAAGGGAGCGGCAATTGTAACCGAATTTCGTAAAGTTGAGCAAGTAGATCAGGATCACCAGCACGACCGCCATCAGCAGAACGCTATAAATGGGCTCGCTCCAAATGAGCAGGTCGAACTCGGTCATCAAGCGGACACCCTTGGCCTTATTGATGGTAAAGCCGATGGCCTCAAAGACCATGGCAACGCCCAGAGAGGACACCATGGGAGGCAGCTTCAGGGTGATGTAGATAATACCGGAGACGAGGCCGCAGGCCATACCGATGATGATACACACCAGCAGCATTCCCACGGGGCCAAGATCCCACTGCTGCGCCAGATTACCGCCGGCAATGACGGAGAGCAGCAGCACAGAACCCACGGAGAAATCGAATCGTCCGGAGGTCAGGTTATACGACAGCGCCAATCCGATAAAGCCGGAATAGAGCGTGTTGTAGAGAATGGTACGCAGATCGCCGCCCACGCCGAAGCCGGGGCCAACGAAAAGGTTGGTCACCGCCATAAACAGCAGATAGACGATCACCGCAGGGGCGATGGTGATCAGCGCATTTTTGGAAACAGACTTCAACTTGTTCATAAAAACACCTCTTCTTTTGGGGCAGAGGCGGGCGGTTTCCCGCCTCTGCCCCTGTTTGGTGTAGTCGCTATGGCTGCCTATGCAGGCGAAAGTTTGCTTACGCCTTAGCCGGCGTGACGTGCCTGGATCTCAGCTGCGGTAACAGCGGTGTACAGAGCGCGATAGTCGTCAACGGTGACATCGGGGTTGTTGGCAACCAGCAGATTGCTCAGATCCTCAGCGCTGAAGACCCAGCCATTCTCGCCGCCCTGGACGGAGCCATAGTAGCCAGCCTCTTCCACGTTGGAGACCTTCCACCAACCGGCGTCAACCAGAGGAGCAGAACCGTCGGCCTCGCGGATGGGCGTGCCGTTGACAGCGTTGATGATCAGGGGGATAGCCATGCCGAACACATCGATGATCTCGGTAGCAGTACCGACATAGAAGCCGGCGCCGAACATACCGATGGCGCCCTCGGACATGGTCTCACCGGCGGCAGCGACCTTGGTCTGGCCGAACTTGCCGGCATCCTGCATGGGCTTGATCCACATGAGAGCGGTCAGGGTGGAGAACAGGCCGTCCACGCCTTCCATGCTCAGAACCTCAGTCTGACCTGCCTCGAAAGCACCGTCAGTGCCGGGGAAGCCGGCAACCTCGTACACCAGCTCCACGTCAACGCCCTGAGCCTGATAGTCAGCAATGGCGTCCATGGCGCCCTGCCAACGATCGATGAACATCTGAACGCCGAAGTTCTTACCACCGGAGACACCGGCGATCTTCTTGCAGCCGGCCTCAACCAGAGCCTCGATGCAAGCGTAGCCATAGTTGTAGTCAGCGGGGCCAACGTAGAAGGAGCCCAGATAGTACTCGTTGTTCATCAGCTCGGGGTTGTCCACGATAGCCTTGTTGGCGCCCTGGCCGAAGTAGTACATACCGTACTCAGCGCACTTGAGCAGAGCCTGCTCGTTGGAGACGTTGTAGTAACCGAACACAGCCTTGCAGCCGGCAGCGGCGCAGGCGTCGATGAAGGCCAGCTCGCCCTCAGCGGAGTTCAGAGCCTCGGAAGCCATGATCTCGAAGTTGTAGGTCTCCTTCAGGTACTCGAAGTAGCTATCCAGCACCAGATACTGCTCAGCAGTGGGGTCATAGTTGACGAAACCGATCTTGATGGGTTCGTCGGTAGCGGCGGCGTCGCCGTCGTCAGCGGGAGCGCTGCCGCAGGCAACCAGGCTCAGCGCCATAGCCAGCGCCAGAATCAGAGCCAAAAACTTTTTCATTCTTGTTTCCTCCTTAAAATTTTGGAACGGGTTTGTTCTATGTAAACAGGATGTTTCCTGCTTCCATACAAAAGGAATTTAGCGGGGCAGCAGCTTGGTACGATAGGTCATGCTAGCCACGTACACCACTGCAATAAAGACGATGGCGCGGAAGATCTGCACCACGGCGGTGGAGAGACCCATCATGGTAAGGCCCATGTTCAGCACCGTAATGGTAGCTGCACCGATGAGACCGGCACTGATACGGCTGCGAGGGCCGCCCGTCAGAGGCATACCGCCCAGCACCAGCGCCACCATCACATCGGTACCCATGGAGCCGCCGGTGGCAGAACCTGCCGTGCGGGCACGCATCAGCACCACGAAAGCGGCCAGCGCAACACCGAAAGCCGCCACCACGAAGGCGAGGACCTTCACCTTGGGTGCGCTGAGACCGGACTGGCGGAAAGTGGCGGGGTTACCGCCCAAGAGCTTGATCTCGCGGCCGAGACGGGTGTAGTTAAACAGCACCAGACAAACCAGATAGTAGCCCAACAGGACAAGGGCGT
>JAZQMH010000077.1:0-2263 GCA_045543255.1 Vescimonas sp. | reverse complement strand
GCCGCTGTAGCGGCGCTGACGGCGGTCGTCTGCCGCCATGGCAGCAGGTGTTACATCATCGCCCACCAGCACCAGCAGTTCCCGTGCGCGGGTGATGGCAGTATAGAGTACGCCACGCACCATGAGGGCAGGGGCAACAGGGGCCGACACCAGCACCACGGCACGGTATTCGCTGCCCTGCGCTTTATGTACCGTCATGGCGTAGGCCAGTTCCAGCTGACTCAGCATCTCGTTGGTATAGATGCAGGTGCGCTCGTCAAACCGCACCGTCACCATCTCACCTGAGGGGTCGATGTCCTCAATGATGCCCACGTCACCATTGAAGATGCCTGTGCCCATAGCGCCGTCGCTGCTCTCCCACACCACATCGTAGTTATTCTTCGTCTGCATGACACGGTCTCCCTGCCGCAGCAGGAGATCGCCCCAAAGTTTCTGCCGCTTGTTGGCAGCGGGCGGGTTCAGTGCCCCTTGCAAGGCGCGGTTTAAATTCACCGTGCCGCACACACCCTTGCGGGTGGGGGACAGCACTTGGATCTCCCCTGCGGGGATGCCCATATTGTCGGGCAAACGCTGCTTGCAAAGACCTACCACCGTCTCCACCAGCGCCTCGGGGGCGCGGCGGCGGAGGAAGAAGAAATCATTTTGATTGTTCTGCAATTCCGGAGCGCGCCCGCTGTTGACGGCGTGGGCGTTGCGGATGATGGCAGAATTCTGCGCTTGGCGGAAAATTTCCGTCAGCGTCACAGCGGGGATCACGCCGCTTTTCAGCAGGTCGCCCAGCACATTGCCCGCCCCCACCGAGGGCAGCTGATCGCTGTCGCCTACCAAAATGAGGCGGCAGCCGGGTCGCAATGCATGGAGCAGCGCCGCCATCAGTTCCAAATCCACCATGCTCATCTCATCCACGATGACGGCATCACATTCCAGCGGTTCTTTTTCATTCTTGCGGAAATTGACCTCGCCCGTCAGCTCATTGTAGCTCATGCCCAAGGAGCGGTGGATAGTCTGGGCATCACGGGAACACAGCTGTCCCATTCGTTGCGCCGCACGACCTGTGGGGGCAAGGAGCAGCACGGAAAGCCCCATCCGTTCAAAGAGGGTCACGATCCCTCGTACAGCGGTGGTCTTACCTGTACCGGGACCACCTGTCAGCACCAATACCCCCTTCTCCGCCGCCAAGGTGACGGCATGGCGCTGCAGGGGTGCATACACGACACCCTGCTGCATTTCAATTTCACCGATGACCTTCCCTGCATCTACCCAATGTTCACATTCCTCGGTGCAGGCCGCCCACAGGCGCTTTGCCACATAGGTCTCCGCCTCGTACATACGGCGGAGATAGCAGCCCTGCACATTGGCAATGGGGCGGCAGATAATTTTGCCCCCCTCGCACAGGTCATCCACGGCTTTTTCCACCGTGTCACCGTCCACATCAATGAGCTGCGCCGTGGCCGCCACCAGTTTATTGCGGGGCAGGAACACATGGCCGTTACCCAAATTATGGCTCAGCTCATACAGTACCGCCGCCTCCACGCGGCAAACATCGTCGCCGCCGAAACCCATGGAGATGGCGATCTCATCGGCGGTGGAAAATTCCACGCCGAAGCGGTCATCGGCGAGGAGATAGGGGTTATCCTTCAGCGAGGATAACGTATTCTCCCCGTAGGCCCGCACCAAGGACATAGCCATGGAAACAGGCAGCTCATAGCGGCTCAAAAACTCCGTCACGCGGCGCAGACCCGTCAGAGCGCGGAAAGCTGTGGAAATCTCCGTGGCCTTCTTCGCCGTCATGCCCTTAATGGCGGTGAGCCGCTCGGGCTCTTCTTCAATGACACGGAGGGTATCCGCACCGAACCGCTCCACCACCCGCGCCGCCGTGGCAGGGCCTACCCCCTTGAGAACGCCCGAGGAGAGGTAGACCAAGATCTCCTCTTCATTCTTGGGCATACGGCGATCCACCGTCTCGGCGGCAAGCTGCACACCGTAGGTGGCGTGCTCCACCCACGTGCCCGTGATGGTCATGCTCTCGCCAGCGGCAGCAAAGGGGATACAGCCCACCACCGTCACCTCTTCACCCAAATCCGTCACCAATGCCAAAACGGTGTAGCCGTTTTCCTCGTTGCGGAACACCACGTTCTGCACAGTGCCTTCCACGGTGCTGTGTCCTGTCATGGGGCTGTCCCCTCCTCTCTTTTACAAAACTCGTTTCAAATACTGTCCCGTATAGGATTCTTCGGTAGCTGCCACCTCTTCGGGTGTGCCT
>JAZQMH010000076.1:0-3439 GCA_045543255.1 Vescimonas sp. | reverse complement strand
CAAAAGAAAAGGAGAACATTACTATGTCTACCCCTCATAATAACGCGCCTCTCGGTGCATTCGGCAAGACCGTACTGATGCCCGGCGATCCCCTCCGCGCCAAGTTTATCGCCGAGACCTTTTTGGAGAACCCCCAGTTGGGGAACAATGTTCGCGGCGTACAGGGCTACACCGGCACCTATAAGGGCGTGAAGGTATCCGTCATGGCCAGCGGCATGGGTATCCCCTCCATCGGCATCTATTCCTATGAGCTGTACAACGTCTACGGCGTGGAGAACATTATCCGCGTAGGCTCTGCCGGTGCGCTGCGTGAAGAGCTGGAGCTGGGCAGCGTGGTGGCCGGTATGGGTGCCAGCACCAATTCCAATTTCATCAACCAGTATGAGCTGGGCGGCACGTTTGCCCCCATCTGCAGCTATGAGCTTCTCGCTGCCGCTGTGGAGAGCGCAAAGGAACTGGGCGTGAAGATGCCCGTGGGCAACCTCTTCTCCTCCGACACCTTCTACGATGCCGCAGACCGCAATGCCCGCTTTGCCAAGATGGGCTGTCTCGCCGTGGAGATGGAGGCCGCAGGTCTTTACTGCAACGCCGCCTATTTGGGCAAGCGCGCTCTCGCCATCTGCTCTATCTCCGATAATCTGGTCACCGGCGTGGAACTGAGCCCCGAGGATCGCCAGACCACCTTCACCAATATGATGAAAATTGCCCTTGAAGTGGCGGTAAAAATGGAGAAATAAACGAAATTTTTAGAAAAAACAAAACTTTTCGTCAGCTACGGCCTTTTGTCCGCACAACGCGGACAAAAGGCTCTTTTTTTGCCCTTACAGGAGAAATGGGGACTTGCTTTTACCTGCGGGGGATGGTACAATGTCCGTGTACGCGAAGGACGCGTCCTTCGCATTTTTCTTGCAGAAAAATGATTATTTTTTGGAAAGGAATACGATTATGAAGAAGTTTCTTGCTCTGATTCTCGCTCTGGTTATGGTGCTGGGTCTCGTGGCCTGCGGCGAGAAGGCTCCCGTCGATGACGGTGCTGACGCCGGTGACGAGGTTGTTACCGTTACCGACAAGATCGCTATGGTTACCGACTACGGTGATATCACCGACCAGTCCTTCAACCAGACCACCTACGAGGCCTGCAAGGCTTTCGCTGAGGCTAACGGCTATGAGTTTACCTATTATAAGCCCGCCGGCGACAGCGATGCTGAGCGTGTTGCCATGATCGAGAAGGCCGTTGACGAGGGTTACACCGTCATCGTCCTGCCCGGTTTCGCTTTCGCTAACGCCATTGCTCAGACCGCTCCCACCTACACCGACGTGAAGTTCATCGCTCTGGACGTTTCCGAGTTTGACCTGACCTCCGCCGGCCTGACTGCTGAGACCATGACCAACGTCTACTCCGCCGTCTATCAGGAAGAGCTGTCCGGTTACATGGCCGGTTACGCCGCTGTCAAGATGGGCTACACCAAGCTGGGCTACCTGGGTGGTATGGCTGTTCCCGCCGTGCAGAAGTTCGGTTACGGCTTCGTGCAGGGTGCTGACGCCGCTGCTGCCGAGCTGGGCATCACCGTCGATATGAACTACATCTATGGCGGTCTGTTCTACGGTACTGCCGACATTACTGCCGTGATGGATACCTGGTATCAGGCCGGCACTGAGGTCATCTTCGCCTGCGGCGGCGGTATCTACACCTCCGTTGTTGACGCTGCTATGAAGGTCGAGGGCGCTAAGGTCATCGGTGTTGACGTTGACCAGGCTGGCGTTATCGCCAACTATGCCGGCATGGAGGATACCTCCCTCACCATCACCTCCGCTATGAAGGGTCTGTATCCCACCACCGTGGATACCCTGACTGACGTTCTGATCAACGGCAACTGGGCCAACTACAGCGGCAAGGTCGCCACTCTGGGTCTGGTCAGCGGCGATGATCCCACTCTGAACTACGTTCAGATCCCCATGGAGTCCACCCAGTGGAGCGATACCTTCACTCAGGATGACTATAAGGCTCTGGTGAAGGGCATGTTCGACGGCACCATCGTTGTCTCCGCCGACATCTCCGCTATGCCTGCTACCACCAACGTGAACGTGACCGAGCTGGGTCAGATCGTTGGCTAATTGCAATCGCAAAGCTTCAAAAGAGAACGGGCTTGCCCGTTCTCTTTTTTGTGTTTTTTCGCGGGAAATCGGGAATTTTTCTTTGCAATACGGCGGGGGATATAGTATACTGTTGCCATAGTATGTGCATCTTTCTGCATTTGACCGTGCAGAGAGGAAAGGAGGGCGTTTCCCTTTGGAAAATCAGTATGCCATTGAAATGCTGAACATCACCAAAAAGTTCCCCGGCATCATCGCCAACGACAACATCACGTTGCAGCTGCGTAAGGGTGAGATCCACGCGCTGCTGGGCGAGAACGGCGCGGGTAAATCCACGCTGATGTCGGTGCTGTTTGGCCTTTACCAGCCCGAGGAGGGCACCATCCGCAAGGACGGCGTTGAGGTGAAGATCAAGAACCCCAACGATGCCAACGACTTGGGCATCGGTATGGTGCACCAGCACTTTAAGCTGGTGGAGTGCTTCAGCGTATTGGACAACATCATCATGGGGGTAGAGCCTGTGAAGCACGGCTTTTTGCAGAAGAAGGAAGCTCGTGAGAAGGTGGTGGCCATTTCGGAGAAGTATGGTCTCCACGTTGATCCCGACGCCATCATTGAGGACATCACCGTGGGTATGCAGCAGCGTACCGAGATCTTGAAGATGCTCTATCGCGACAATGAGATCCTCATTTTCGACGAGCCTACCGCTGTGCTGACCCCCCAAGAGATCGACGAGCTGATGCAGATCATGAAGAATCTGGCAGCGGAGGGAAAGTCCATCCTCTTCATCTCCCACAAGCTGGCGGAGATCATGGCGGTGGCCGACCGCTGCAGCGTGTTGCGTAAGGGCAAGTACATCGGCACGGTGGAGACCGCCAACACCACCATGGAGGAGCTCTCCGCCATGATGGTGGGCCGCGATGTCAACTTCCACGTGGAGAAGAAGCCCTCTACCCCCGGCGAAGTGGTGCTGGGCGTGGAGAATCTCTCTGTGGCCTCCAAGCGCAGCAAGGAGGACGCGGTGAAGAACGTCTCCTTCAATGTCCGCCGCGGCGAGATCGTCTGCATTGCCGGTATCGACGGCAACGGTCAGACAGAGCTGGTTTACGGCCTTACGGGTCTGGAAGCGCCCTCTACCGGTACGGTGACATTGTGCGGTAAGGACATCACCCATGCGCCTATCCAAGTCGGAGGCCAAGCGGTCTTAGGAAGACAACATCATTTTTCAACTCCTTGGCTCACAGAACGACATGGCTACGATCCGACTTCGGCCTTACGGGTCTGGAAGCGCCCTCTACCGGTACGGTGACATTGTGCGGTAAGGACATCACCCATGCGCCTATCC
>JAZQMH010000075.1:0-4717 GCA_045543255.1 Vescimonas sp. | reverse complement strand
CCTCGCGCTTTGCGTGAGGAAAAATACTTCTCATCCCGCTAGTGTACGCGCTTTGCGCGTGCGCGGCGCGGGATGAAAGGGGGGGATGTGGGGGGAGCCTGCTCCCCCCGCAAGAATCATTCGACGATTGCCAGAATATCGCCCTGCTTGACGATGATATACTCCACGTCCTCCAGCGTCACCTTGGTGCCGGCATACTTGTCGGTGATGACCTTGTCGCCGGGCTTCACGGACATGGTCACAGCGTGACCGTCCACCGTACCGCCGGGACCCACAGCGATGACCTCTGCCACAGAGGGCTTCTCCTTAGCGCTGCCGGTGAGAATGATGCCGCCCTTGGTGGTCTCCTCGGCCTCGGTCATCTTCAGAACCACACGGTCTGCAAGGGGTGTCAGTTTCATAGGGATTTCCTCCTTATATGTTTAACAAAAATACAAACAAAAATCAGCGTTAGCACTCTTTCTTTCCGAGTGCTAACGCTGATAATCATACCACACTTTACAGGAAATTCAAGGGGGTTTTTGGAAAAAAGGGAAAAGTTCACAAAATCGTTAAATTCCCTCATTCTGCCGCGGTGGGCAAAGGCTTCGCCGTAGCGTTGCAGGAACAGCCCTCAGGGCCGAAGAAATAGAGCTTCTTGTCGCTTAAGCGGATGGTCACATCGTCGGAGGTGATGCACTCGCCGTCGAGACAGGTGACGATATCCATCTTATCCGAGCGGATGCGGATGGTCTTTGCCGTGGAGGCGAAGGCCAAGTGGGGGAACTTATGGTACTGACCCTTGGAGTAGGGACCTACAAAGCGAGCAAACGTGGGGCGGGAGACCTTGCGGACAACGAGGGTGTTCAGCACACCGTCGTTCATCCGTGCCTCCGCCATGGGCATGAAGCCGCCGCCGTAGTAGCGTCCGTTGCACACGGCAATCACGGCCCAATCCCCCTCGGTAGCCTCGCCGTCCAGCTCCAGCGTCCAGTGGCTGGAAATGGGCTTGAAGAGGAAGTTCATCGCCAGCGCGTAGACATAGCTGCCCTTGCCGTCCAGCAGGGGGCTCTCGCTGTATTTATGTACGTCCGCCGCCACACGGGCATCAAGACCAGAGCAGGCGATGGTCAGGGCAATGCGCCCGTTCACGTCGATGGCGTCGATGGGGAAGGCGGGGCTGTCCCACAGGTTCTCGGCATCAACAAAGAGGTCGGCGTGGTCGCCGAAATTCTTCAAAAAGTCGTTGCCCGTACCGATGGGGATAACGGTCATGGCGGCGTTATCGTAGCCGATGATGCCGTTTGCCACCTCGTTTACCGTACCGTCGCCGCCGCAGGCGTAGAACCGCAGCTCCTCGCCGCTTTGGCACAGGCGGCGTGCCAGCTCCGTGGCGTGACCCTGCTTGCGGGTGAGAATGCACTCCACATCGAGGCCGTGCTTTTCCCGCAGCACGTCCGCCATGTCGTAGATTTTCTGCCGGCTGTCCTGCTTACCTGCGTTGGGATTGATGATAAATACGTGCTTCATAGCAATACCTCCCTTGGGAGAAGTGTTTTCAAGAGTATTATATAGGTAATTTTTGAAAAAAGGTGAACAGAGTATAAACTTTGGTTGTACTTCCTCTTGCCTCCCCCACTGGGGGAGGTGGGTCGCCGTAAGGCGACTCGGAAGGGGCTGCTGACGGGGTGCTTTCGATAGCAGCCCCCTCAGGGTTCGCGTTGCTCACCCAGCTCCCCCAAGGGGGGAGCCAAGGGGCCGCAGCGCCCATTACACCTTCCCGTACATAAACAAATCGCACTTCAGCATACCGTTATAGAGCTTGCGCTTCTTGTCGGCGACAGCGCCGAAGGTGCGCTCGAACTCCGTGTGGCTGGACAGCACCAGCGTCCGCCAACCCTTGGGGAGCTTGCGCCACACCTTGCCGAACTCACGGTACAGCTGCTCCGCCTCCGCCTTCTCCATAAGGCGCTGCCCGTAGGGGGGATTGGTCACCAGCTGCCCGTAGTCGCTGTCGCGGTGGAACGCGCGCATATCGGCCACCTCAAAGCGGATGTCCTCTCCAACGCCTGCCTTGCGGGCGTTTTCCTTGGCCAAGGCAACGGCTCTGGGGTCAATGTCGCCGCCCCAAATGTCGTACTTGCCGTGGAACTCCTTGTCCTGCGCCTCCTCCTTGGCCTGCTGCCAGCTGTTTTCGGGCAGGAACAGCCACCGCTGGGCATCGAAGCTGCGGTTTAGGCCGGGCGCGCGGTTGCGGGCAATTAAAGCCGCCTCAATGGGGATCGTACCGCTGCCGCAGAAGGGGTCGCAGAAGGAATCGCGCCCACGATAGCGGGCAAAGCCCACCAGCGCCGCCGCCAGCGTTTCACGCAGGGGTGCTTCCACCGCCTCGGCGCGGTAGCCGCGCTTAAATAGACCCTCGCCGCTGGTATCCAACGTCAGATGCACCGTGTCCTTAAACAGGGAAAACCGCACCTGATATTTCACCCCCGTCTCGGGGAACTGCTCCATGTGATAGGCTTCCTTCATCCGCTCCACCATGGCCTTTTTAATAATGCTCTGGCAGGCGGGCACGGAGTGGAGCTGGGAGGAGATGGAGTAGCCCTTCACGGGGAAGGCGGCATCACGGGGCAGGAAGTCCTCCCACCGCACGCTTTTCGTCCCTTGGAACAGCTCTTCAAAGGTGCGTGCCTCAAAGGTTTTCACCACCAGCATCACGCGTGCGCCGCAGCGGAGATTGATGTTGAGGCGTGCACAATCCGCCAGCGAACCGCGGCACAGCACGCGCCCGTTCTCCACCTGCACATCCGCAAGACCCAAACGCTTCACTTCATCGCCCACAGGCTTTTCCAAGCCCAGCAGACAGGGAATCATATAGGTATACATAGCTTTTACCTCGTATCGGTTTCTTACGTTTCATTATAACGGCTTTCTCACGGCGGCGCAACCAAAAAACTGTGGCGCAGCGTGAAAATATCGTGTATAATGGCGCTAACAAGGAATGTAAACTTCAAGTTGCGCGAAAAATAGCCCCGAAAGGCAAAACGCAACTTCAACTTGATAGACATTTTCCCCCTTAGATGCTACGATGAACCCACACGAAAGGAGGAGAGGCCCTATGGCATTTGGTGATAAGCTGCAGGCCATACGCCATGCAGCAGGATTGACACAGGAGCAGATGGCAGAGGAGCTGCAGGTGTCCCGTCAGGCGGTGAGCCGCTGGGAGTCCAACCGCAGCTTCCCCGAGGTGGAGAAGATCCTCTACATCGCCAACCGCTACGGCGTGTCCATGGCAGAGCTGTTTGAAGAGGAAGTCCCCACGGAGCAACCCCGCCCCGAGGAGGTCGCCGCCCCCAAGCAGGGAAGTTTGCTGCTGGTAGTGGATAACTTCATCGCCAATCTCTCCCCCAAGAACAAAAAGGTAGGTATCTTCGTGCTGATCGGCTTCGTCTTTGTGGCGCTGCTGATGGGCGTGCTGCTGAAAGGAGGAAGTGGAGATATGACAACGATCATTTGGATCGCCGCCATTATCATCTTCGGTGTCGTGGAGGCGGTCACGGCGGGCCTTGTGTCCATCTGGTTCGTCATCGGCGGTGTAGGCGGTTTGATCGTCTCGATTTTGGGCGGTCAGATTTGGCTGCAGGTGGTGGTGTTCTTCTTGGTGTCCATCGCCGCCCTGTTTGCCACCCGTCCCTTGGTTCGTAAATTTTCCACCGCCCGCGCCACGGCTACCAACGCCGACCGCGTGCTGGGCAGCGTGGGTCGCGTCACCGAGACCATCGACAACACCATCCCCACTGGCGAGGTGTATGTAGACGGCAAGCACTGGTCTGCCCGCAGCGAAACGGGTGCGGTTATCAAACCCGAAACGCTGGTGCGCATCACCCGTATGGAGGGTGTCCGTCTCTTTGTGGAAAAGAAGGAGGGCTAAATGGTTCGTATGAGTATGGTAGCATTGTTGGGCGGCATCGTGCTGGTGGTCGCCGTGGTGGCCCTTGTGGCCTTTTTGATGAAACGATAAACAACATTTTATAAATAATAAGGAGGAACAACTTATGCCCGGATTAGGTTATATCGCAATTGGTGTGCTGGTGCTGCTGATCCTCATTGTCGTGGTCAGCAACATCCATGTGGTGCAGCAGTCCAAGGCCTACGTGGTGGAGCGCCTCGGCTCTTTCTCCGCCGTGTGGGGCAACGGCCTGCATTTGAAGATCCCCTTCATTGAGCGCGTGGTGAAGAAGATCTCCTTGAAAGAGCAGGTGGCGGACTTCGATCCCCAGCCTGTTATCACCAAGGATAACGTCACCATGCAGATCGACACCGTTATCTATTTCCAGATCACCGACCCCAAGCTCTATACCTACGGTGTGGAGTATCCCATGTCCGCTATCGAGAATCTGACCGCCACTACGTTGCGTAACATTATCGGCGATATGGAGCTTGACCAGTCCCTCACCTCCCGTGATGTCATCAACGCCAAGATGCGCTCCATCCTCGATGAGGCCACCGATCCTTGGGGCATCAAGGTCAACCGCGTGGAGCTGAAGAACATTCTCCCTCCCCGTGAGATCCAGAACGCCATGGAAAAGCAGATGAAGGCCGAGCGTGAGCGCCGCGAGTCCATCCTGCAGGCCGAGGGTCAGAAGGCCAGTCAGATCCTTGTTGCCGAGGGTGAGAAGCAGTCCGCCATTCTCCGTGCCGATGCCGCCAAGCAGGCCAAGATCATGGCCGCCGAGGC
>JAZQMH010000074.1:0-3897 GCA_045543255.1 Vescimonas sp. | reverse complement strand
CCGAACAGCACCACGTTCATGCACTTGGCATTGCCAAGCTCGATGGCGATGTCGCTGGCGGGGATGGCGATGGTGTTGAAGTTCTTTGCCATAGCCTCGATGCAGCCCTCGGGATACTCCTCGGCGCCGGAGGCGATGGTGGTGGACTTGATGGCGTAGTCATTGATGACGGCAACGCCGGTGTCGGGGTTCAAAAACTCGGCGTAACGGACGGCCTCCATCTTCTCGAGGGCCACCATAATGTCCGCCTCACCACGACCGAACACGGGGCCGTAGACCTTCTCGCCCCAGCGAACCTGCGTAGAAACGCTGCCGCCGCGCTGTGCCATACCGTGGACTTCGCTCTGCTTAACATCGTAACCGGCCTTCATAAAGCCGTTGGACATGATCTTGGAGATGAGGATGGCACCCTGACCACCCACGCCCACCAACAGGGCAGATTTCACTTTTGCCATTTTAGTTCTCCTCCATTTCGATAGCGTCAAAGGGGCATGCCTGAGCGCAGACGGTGCAGCCCACGCACTGGGTGCGGTCGATGAAGGCCTTGCCGTTCTCCATGGAGATGGCGGGGCAGCCGACCTTCAGGCAGCTCTTGCAGGACTTGCACTTGTCGGCGTTGACCACGCACATGGCCTTGGGCTGCTTGATGCGCTTGATGAGCAGGCAGGGACGGCGGGTGACAATGGCGGGATGCTGACCTGCCTTCAGAGCGGCAACAGCGGCGTCCACCGTCTCCTTCATGGCCTTGAGATCCTGAGGATCCACGGTGAACACGGGAGCGTAGCCGTAAGCCTCGAAGATCTTCTCAATGTTCAGCATGGGAGCTTCCTTACCCATGAGGGTGTAGCCCGTGCCGGGGTTCTCCTGATGGCCGGTCATACCGGTGATGCGGTTATCCAGCACGCAGGGGATCATGTTGCCGCCGTTATAGAGGATCTCGGCAGCGCCGGTCATGCCGGAGTGGAAGAAGGTGGAGTCGCCCACCACGCCGAAGACCACCTTATCGGTGACGCCCTCGCGCTCGAAGGACTTGGCCATACCCATACCGGCGGAGAAGCCGCCGCCCATGCAGATGCACACGTCCATGCAGTTCAGAGGAGGTGCAAAGCCGAGGGTGTAGCAGCCGATGTCGCCGGTGACCACGTAGTTCTTGTTCTTGGAAAGGGTGTAGAAGAAGCCGCGATGGGGGCAGCCGGGGCACAGGGCGGGAGGACGCTTGGCAACGGCGATGTCATCCACGGTCTTGAAGTTGGGCTTCTCGCCCAGCATGCGCTCGCGCACCAGCTGGGTGTTCAGCTCGTACATAACGCCGGTCTTATCCTTACCGGAGCAGGCGATGCCGGCGGCCTTCATCTCGTTCTCCATGAAGGGCTCAAGCTCCTCGACGACATAGAGGGTCTCCACCTTGGAGGCGAAGTCGCGGATGAGGTTCATGGGCAGGGGATAGGTCAGACCCAGCTTCAGGAAGGAAGTACCCTCGGGGAACACTTCCTTGGCGTACTGGTAGGAAATGGCAGCGGTGACAACGCCCACCTTGCCGTCGCCCAGCTCCATCTTATTCAGGCCATTTTCAAGGGCGCGGGTGCAGCCGTACTCCTCCAGCTTCACCAGACGATCCTCAACGAGGGGATGGTTCTGGAAAGCGTTGGCGGGGGCGCAGATGAACTTACGGGTGTTGCGGGCATAGGGCTTGGGGGTCACCTCGGTGCGCTCACCGAACTCCACGAGACCCTTGGAGTGGCACACGCGGGTGGTGGTGCGGTACAGCACGGGAGTGTCGAACTCCTCGGAGATCTCGCAGGCCAGCTTCACGAAGTCCTTGCACTCCTGAGGATCGCTGGGCTCCACCATAGCCACCTTGGCGAAACGGGCATAGTGACGGTTGTCCTGCTCGTTCTGAGAGGAGTGGCAGCTGGGGTCATCGGCGGTGACGATGACGTAGCCGCCGCCAACGCCCATGTAGGCTGCGGTGAACAGGGGGTCGGCAGCCACGTTGAGACCCACCATCTTCATGGTGGTCAGTGCGCGGGAGCCGGCCACGGAGGCGCCGTAGGCCACTTCCGTACCCACCTTCTCGTTGGGAGCCCACTCGCAGTAGACATCCTCGCCATACTGGGGCAGGTTTTCAAGGATTTCGGTGCTGGGCGTACCGGGGTAGGCCGAGCAGACCTTGATACCGGCTTCATAGACGCCGCGTGCGGTAGCCTCGTTGCCGGACATCAGATGTTTCATTTGAAATTCCACCTTTCTGCTTTTACTTTTTTTGTTCCTCTTATATTTGATATTTAATTGAAAACGGGAGTGTTGGTACTTTTCTTTCAATAGCGAAAGAAAAGTACCAAAAGACACGCCACGCGAAACCCATGGTTTCGCTGCTTCCTTCAGCGCGCTTTGGCGGGGAGGAGGCAGGCGTTCCTCGCGTAAAGAGCTGCGGCGATAATTTCGTCTAAATGTTGCATCGTCTTAAGCTTCTCTTTCCGCTGCCGCTCTTGCTCAGAAATGTAGGGGAGGTTCTTGCGATGTTGTAGGGGTCGATGCCTACATCGACCCGTTCAATCTTCGGTAGTCTGTCGGTAGACGGCGGGCCGATGTGGGCATCGGCCCCTACAAAGTCTACTGGGGCTTGCGGTAGAACAATAATTGTTAACTGTTAATTGTTAACTGTTAATTATTGATTTTGCCTTGCAAAATCAATACACGCTGGCTTCCTGCTCACCATGCAGCACGCGCAGAGCGCCTTCGGCGAGGGAGCGCATCTCCTCCTCGCCTGCGAGACGGATGATGGGGGCGATGTGACCCACATACTCCGTAATATCCTCGCAGAAGAAGTCCTCATAGGCCATGCCGCCGGTGTAGACAATGGCGTCCACCTTGCCCTTCAGCACCGTGGACATAGCGCCGATGTCCTTGGCAAGCTGATAGACCAGCGCGCGATATGCCTCCACGGACTTTTCATCCCCTGCCACCACGTTGGCGCAGATGACGCGGAAGTCGGTAGTGCCCAAATAGGAGAACATACCGGCGCGGCGACCGAGAACCTTCTTGGCCTCGTCCTTGGTGACGCCGGAGAAGCAGTAGTTAATGAGTTGGTTGGTAGGCAGCGCGCCGCCACGGTCAAGACCCATAGCGCCTTCGTCCTTCACGTTGCACACGTCCACCACGCGGCCCTTCTCGTGAGCGCCCACGCTGACACCGCCGCCGAGATGGCAGACGATGAGGTTGACCTCTTCATACTTCTTGCCCAGCTTCTCGGCGGCCTTGCGGGCGATGCTCTTGTGGTTCAGAGCATGGAACTGGCACAGGCGGCGGAAGGGGGCGAAGCCGGTGTAATGGGCGATCTCCGTCATCTCATCCACGCACACGGGGTCAACGAAGAAGGAGGGGATGCCCACCATGTCGGCGAGACGGCGGGCGATGTACGCGCCCAAGTTGGAGGGATGCTCACCGTAGGGGGCGGCCTCCACATCGGCCAGGACGGCGTCGGACACGGCATAAGTGCCGCTGGGGATGGGGCGATAGAGACCGCCGCGACCGCAGACGGCATCGAAATCGGACAGCTGATAGCCCGCCTCGTTGACGGCGGTGAGGATGGCATCGCGGCGATAATCGGCCTGATCGAAAACGCGCTCGAAGCGGTCAAGCTCCTCTGCGCTGTGGTCGATGCCCAGCTTGAAAAGCTGCTCGGTCTCCTCAAAAACGGCGATCTTCGTGCTGGTAGCACCGGGATTGACGACTAACACTTTCATAGGCAGCTGCCCCTTTCTTTTAGGTGAAATACTGGAGATTTCACCGAATGATTTAGTGAACTATTCACATTATTGCACTGAAAAAATAGTTTGTCAACGGATTTTATGGCAAAAATAACGGTGGAAAAGCAAATCGGCAGAGTGAACAAAA
>JAZQMH010000073.1:0-2603 GCA_045543255.1 Vescimonas sp. | reverse complement strand
CATAGAGGGACATGCCCACCCGTTTGGCGTAGTCCACCAAGCAGTCGCGGCGGGCGGCGTACTCCATGTAGGGGTGGATGTTGGGGTTATACCAAAAGCCCACAGGCTCGATGCCCTCTTGGCGCAGAGTGGTGATGCAGCTGACGGAGCAGGGGGCGCAGCACACGTGCATCAGCGTTTTTTCCATAGTTTCTCCTTCCATTTGGCAGCCATGGCGCCAAGGGGATTGGGTGCGTTCAAGTACCGCTCCAACACGGCGCGGAGGTCGCTGCCCGCCTCCTCCAAGGCGGCAAAAAAGTCGCTGCGCTCGGGGGCAGCGCTGGGCGGGAAGCAAAGTGCCTCGTTGCAGGCCTTGGCCTCCTCCATGGTGCGCTTTTCGCGGTGGAGGGACAGGGCATCAAAGAGGTGGGCACCCTTGACGGAGTTCACCAGCAGGAGGGAAATCCCCTTTTCCTCCTCGGCTGCAAAGGCGGCACCGAGATTGTGGAATGTGCCCAAGGTGATGTCGCCCACACGATTACAGTTGGCATAGGGACAGGTGTGGCAGGCGGGGCGCAGCAGCAAGCGGCTTACATACCCCCGACCCAACTGGGATTTGCTGATGGGGGCATCGTAAGTGCCGCCGCCCTCAAAATGGACGCGGAAGCGCCGCTCCTTCATGCCCGCCTGCTTGTGGGCGAACTGCACCGACACGGCGCGGCGGCGCTTGATATAGGTCATGGTCTGCACCAGCTTGTCCCACACGCCGGGGGACACCACGCCGCCGCAAACCAAGTCGCAGGTCAAGAGCTTGGCGGGATGCTCGCCCAAGAAACGGTAGAGACCGTCCACTTGGCAGGGTGTGCCTGTAAACAGCACCGTCTGATTGCCCGCCAAGGCGCGGCGCACGGCGCGGTAGGTGTCGCCCAAAGTGCTCTGAATGGGCTTGGGGCCACGGAGGGCGGAGAGTTCTTCCCTGTTCCGCACCGCCACATGGCGCACCGTCATATGCTCATCCACCGCTGCGCCAAAGACGATGCCGCCGCCCTCCAGCACATATTCGGCAATGGCGGTGAAGGCGCCGCCTGCGCCGCTGCGCTGACGGATACCATCATCACGGTGCCACACGGCGAACACGGCGCTCTCGGGGCGGACTTCCCGCTGCTTCATGGCGGGACAGATGTGGCTGCAATGGCCGCACTGGACGCAACTGTCCCCCACTACGGGGTAGAAAAAGCCCTCGCGGTCAGCCACCATAGTGATGGCGTTTTTCGGGCACCCTGCGGCGCAAGCACCGCAGCCCGTGCAGCGGCTGCGGTCAGCCAGCACGGGGGCACTCATGCCTGTGCCTCCTCAGCGGGGGCGGCGGTGGCTTCTGCAGCTTCAGCGGCGGCTTCCATGGCCTGCTCGTCCAGTACTTCACCGACAGTTTCGGACACTTCCGCAGCAGTGGCGGCGGCAGCGGCTTTGGCGGCAGCCTCGGCGGCCTTGGCCTCCTCGGCGGCGGCGAGAGCGGCGGCTTTCTCTTCCTCTGCGCGCTGATAGCGCTCAGCGTTGGCGGCGCGGTTGGCCTCCTTCTCCGCCATGCGGCGGCGGTTCACCTTAATGAAGGCGCGGACGGCGGCAACGATGGTAATGACCGCCACGATACCCAGTCCCACCCAGCCGATGGGGCGAATGACGAGGAAATCGCGGATGGTGAAATACTCCCAGCCCATGCCGAGGAAATAGAGGGCAACACCGCCCACAGCGCAGAGGATGGCGAGAATCAAATCAAAGACGGCGCGAACACGATGGTTCTTTTTACGGGCAAAGTAGCAGATGAGCAGCACCACCGCCGCGAGGAACAGGGCGGGAGACTGGCAGCACAGCACGAAGCCTAAAGTGGTATTCAACACATTCATAAGGTAGAGACTCCTCTCTTGAGATAGACGCCTTGGGTTTCCTGCACGGCGCCGTGATTTACGGCGAGGGCGTTGCGCAGGTAGACCTGTTCAATGCTGCCCACGGTCTTGAAGCCCTCGTAGGGGCTGTAGTCGCATTTAGAGGCAGTGCCCTCGGCGGTGAGTACATGGTCGGCGGTGGGGTCGTAGATGACGATGTCGGCATCGCTGCCCTCCTGCAAGACGCCCTTGCGGGGATAGAGACCGTAGAGGCGGGCGGGATTTTCGCTCAAGGCGCGGACGAAGGTGGGCAGGTCGATTCTGCCCGAGGCCACGCCTGCGGTGTAGACCACTTCACCCCGTGTCTCCACGCCGGGCATACCGCCGGGGATGGCGGTGAAGCTGTCGCGGCCCGCCAGCTTCTGCGCCGTGGTGAAGGAGCAGTGGTCGGTGGACACCGTCTGCACCGCGCCGTCACGGAGACCCTGCCACAAGACGGCTTGGTCATATTCTGTACGCAAAGGCGGGGAGCAGACATACTTGGCGCTCTCCAGCCAGTCCTCTTGGTAGTAGCAGGACTTATCCAGCGTCAAATACTGGGGGCAGGTCTCCACATACACCGTCTGACCGCGTTCACGGGCGTGGGCCACCTCTTCCATAGCGGCGGCGTTGGTGGTGTGGACGATGATGATGGGGCTGTCGGCGGCTTGGGCAATGCGGAGCAAACGGGACACGGCCTCG
>JAZQMH010000072.1:0-9626 GCA_045543255.1 Vescimonas sp. | reverse complement strand
AACGTCAACTGGACGCCTACTCCCGAGGCATTCTTCGCGGGGGAGATCGCCTGCGGTATTTTTGTTACTATCCCCTTCGTTTGCTTTACCACGCTGTCCGGCCTGCAGTCCATCGACGCCTCCTACTATGAGGCCGCCACTGTGCACGGCGCCAACTACTGGCAGAAGCTGTTCAACATCACCATTCCTCTGGTCAAGCCCAGCCTGACGGTTGCCACGGTGCTGAACATCATCTACGTGTTCAACTCCTTCCCCATCGTCTGGACCATGACCAAGGGCGACCCCGCCAGCCGTACCGATACGCTGGTTACATACCTCTACAAGCTGGCCTTCTACAACGGTAAGCAGGGCGAGGCCGCAGCCGTGTCCGTCATCGGCTTCGTGATCCTCCTCATTTGCGCCAGCGTCTACATGGTTTCCACTCTGAAGAAAGGAGACGAGTAAGCTATGAATAACCTGACTGTCAATTATAGTAAGCTGTTAAAGCGCATTGTTCTGTACTTCGTGGTCGTTCTTATCTGCGTCGTCATCCTTTATCCCTATTTCGTCATGTTCACCACCGCACTGAAGAGCCGCAGCGAGATCTTCTCTCCCAACGGCGCTGTGTTCCCCAAGGAGTGGCTGTGGCAGAACTTCGTCGACATTTGGAAGCTGGCCCCCATGGGCAAGTACATGATCAACTCCATCTGCATCGCCGGTGGTTCTACTCTGATCGCCATGATCTGCGGTATCCCCGCTGCCTACGCCCTTGCCCGTATGAAGTTTAAGGGTCAGACGGCTTTCCTGGGCTTCATCATCGTCTCTCAGATGTTCGCCCCCGTGGTGCTGCTGATCGGTATCTACAAGGTTATGCAGACCATGGGTCTGACCAACTCTCTGTGGGGCTTGATCTTCATCAACGCCGCCTTTAACCAGGCCTTTACCATTTGGCTGCTGCGCGGTACGTTCATGTCCATCTCCGCCGAGATGGAGCAGGCCGCTACCATCGACGGCTGCAACCGCGTGCAGGCTATGATCAAGGTGCTGCTGCCTGTGGCAGCTCCCGGTATCGTCACCACGCTGATCTTCATTTTCATCAACGCCTGGAACGAGTTCACCGTGGCACTGTGCCTGATCTCCACCGAGACCATCAAGCCTTTGACCGTTGGTATCAACATCTTCAACGGCTACAACATGATCGAGTGGCAGTACCTGTTCGCATCCTCCATCTTCGCCATCATCCCCGTGGTGATCCTCTTCATGTGCATTGAGAAGAACCTCACCAGCGGCCTTGCCGCCGGCGGCGTGAAGGGTTGATCCCACACCCCTGTTAGGAGAACAACTATGCAAAACGTTTCGGCCTATAGGCCTTTCAGCATCGGCGACGAGCGCTGGCTGGACGGCTATACGCCCCCTTGCAGCATCTGATATGTAAGCGAAAAGAATATTGGATGAAATAAAAGGAGAAACAAGTATTATGAGAGAACCTGTATTGGTCATTATGGCAGCCGGCATGGGCTCCCGTTTCGGCGGCCTGAAGCAGATCGCCCCTGTGGACGATCAGGGCCACATCATCATCGACTTTTCCATGTACGATGCATGGAAGGCCGGTTTCCGCAAGGTGGTCTTTATCATCAAGAAGGAGATCGAGGACGATTTCCGCGAGGTTATCGGCAACCGCATGGAGAAGTACTTCGAGGTGAAGTACGTGTTCCAGGAGGTGGATAAGGTCCCCGAGGGCTACGCCGTTCCCGAGGGCCGCACCAAGCCTTGGGGTACGGGCCACGCTATCGCCTGCGCCCGTGACGCCGTGGATGGACCCTTCGCCGTGCTGAACGCCGACGATTATTACGGCACTGCCGCCATGAAGACCATTTTCGACTTCCTCAAGGAAGAGCGCGCTGCCAACGAGCACGCCATGGTGGGCTACAACCTCATCAACACCGTCACCGAGAGCGGTTACGTCTCCCGCGGCGTGTGCGAGGTGAAGGACGGCTATCTCCAGAGCGTTACCGAGCGCACCCACATTGAAAAGCGCGGCGAGCACGCCGCCTACACCGAGGATGGAGACAATTATCTCCATCTGGACGGTCAGACCATCGTGTCTATGAACCTGTGGGGCTTCCAGCGTGAGATCCTCGATCAGTTCGTGGATCGTTTCCCCGCCTTCCTGGACGAGAATCTGCCCAAGAATCCTTTGAAGTGCGAGTACTTCCTGCCTACCGTGGCCAACGCCCAGCTGCAGGAGGGTCTTGGCACCATCCGCGTGCTGCCCACCAACGATGTGTGGTACGGTGTCACCTACGCTGAGGATCTTCAGAGCGTGGTGGATGCCGTCGCCGACATGAAGGCAAAGAAGGTCTATCCCGAGAAGCTGTGGATGGAGCCCTCTGCCGCCTATCACTTCCAGCTGGAGGGCGCACCCTTCTCCATGGAGCGCTATGGCTTCGGTCATATCAACGCCACCTATCTGCTGGTGACCACCACGGGCCGCCGCTACATCCTCCAGCGCATCTCCGATGCCTTTGATGTGGAGGGCTTGATGTCCAACATCGCCGCCGTGACCAAGTTCACCGCCGAGCGTGCTACCGATCCTCGCGGCGCCATGACCATGGTGTACACCCTGGACGGCAAGCCCTACTATACCGACGAGACGGGTCATTACCGCGTGTATGACTTCGTGGAGGACAGCATCTGCCTGCAGGCAGCAGAGACGCCCGAGGATTTCTATGAGAGCGCCGTGGCTTTCGGTGCGTTCCAGCAGCTGCTGAACGATTTCCCCGCTGAGACGCTGTCTGAGCCCATTCCCAATTTCCACAACACCGTGGATCGCTATCGCATCTTCCACGAGGCACTGGCCAAGGACGTGATGGGCCGCGCCAAGGATGTGCAGGACGAGATCGCCTTCGTCCTCGCACGCGAGGAGGAGGCAGGCACGCTTCAGCGCATGCGCGAGAGCGGTGAGCTGCCCCTGCGCGTCACCCACAACGACACCAAGCTCAACAACGTCATGCTGGACGCCGAGACCCGTAAGGCGCTGTGCGTTATCGACCTCGATACCGTCATGCCCGGTCTGGCCGCCTATGACTTCGGCGACTCTATCCGTTTCGGCGCTTCTACCGCCGCCGAGGACGAGAAGGATCTCGACAAGGTGAAGGTCAACCTCGACCTGTTCCGCATCTATACCCGCGGCTTCCTGTCCGCCTGCAAGCTGACTGACCGTGAGATCGAGACCCTCCACTACGGCGCAAAGACCATGACGCTGGAGTGCGGTGTCCGCTTCCTGACGGACTATCTGCAGGGCGACCACTATTTCCGCATCCACCGCCCCGAGCATAACCTCGACCGCTGCCGCACCCAGTTCAAGCTGGTGGCAGAGATGGAGCAGTGCTGGGACGAGATGGCAAAGATCGTGAAGGAGGAAGCAGGCAGATGACAGTATTGGTTTGCGGCGGCATGGGCTATATCGGCAGCCATACCTGCGTGGAGCTCTTAGAGCGTGATATGGACGTGGTGATCGTGGATAACTTGGTCAACTCCAAGACCGAGTCCATGAAGCGCGTGGCTGAGATCACCGGCAAGACTCCCGTCTTCTACGAGCTGGATCTCCGTGATGAAGAGAAGCTCAGCGCCGTCTTTGAAGCACACGCTATCGACTGTGTCATCCACTTCGCCGGCCTCAAGGCCGTGGGCGAGTCGGTGGCAAAGCCCATGATGTATTACGACAACAACCTCAACTCTACCCTCACCCTGTGCCGCGTCATGGAGAAGTACGGCTGCAAGCGCATTATCTTCTCCTCCTCCGCCACGGTGTACTCCGGCGACAACGAGATGCCTCTCACCGAGAGCTCCAAGACCGGCAACTGCACCAACCCCTACGGCTGGACCAAGTACATGGGCGAGATCATTCTCCGCGACATCGCCGCGGCTGATCCTCAGTGGAGCGTGGTGCTGCTGCGCTACTTCAATCCTGTGGGCGCACACATCAGCGGCAAGATCGGCGAAGATCCCAAGGGTATCCCCAATAACCTCATGCCCTACATTTCTCAGGTGGCCATCGGCCGCCGCGAGAAGCTGGGCGTGTTCGGCAACGACTATCCCACCCCCGACGGCACCGGCGTCCGCGACTATATCCACGTGGTGGATCTGGCTCGTGGTCACGTGGCAGCCATCGACTATGTGATGGCCAATCAGGGCACCGAGGTCTTTAACCTGGGTACCGGCACCGGCTACAGCGTGCTGGATATGGTGCATGCCTTTGAAGAGGCCAACAACGTGCCTGTCCCCTACGAGATTCAGGCACGCCGCCCCGGCGACTTGGCTACCTGCTACGCAGACCCCACCAAGGGCGCCGAGCAGCACCACTGGGCTGCCGAGCGTACGCTGGTGGATATGTGCCGCGACAGCTTCCGCTGGCAGAGCCAGAACCCCATGGGCTACGGCGAGTAATAAAGAAAAGCCCCAAAGACAAAGTAAACGCGCCGACCGCAATGGTCGGCGCGTTCTTTTGTCCTTATCGAATCTTTTCCACAAAGGCGGCGATGTCCTCCCTGTGGGTGACGCTGAAGCGATCCTCCGGCGGGTACACCGCGCCGCCAAAATAGATGGCGGGATTATAGGCGGTGCTGCGGTCATAGTGGGTGCGGTGCATGGCGGCGTGCATCATGGTGACACCCGTCATCTCCTTCACCCACGCCGCACTTTCGGGAGTAATGCCGCCGCCGGGGAGAATTTCAATGCGGCCTGCGGCGTATGCTACCATCTCGCGGATGGTCAGCGCACCCTCGGGGACGGTGGGGCGCTGTCCGCTGGTGAGGACGCGGGTCACGCCTAATTCAATCAGCCCATCCAGCGCCGCCCGCCAGTTGGGCATCACATCAATGGCGCGGTGGAACACGGACTCTTTCTCGCCGATGACTGCCATCATGGCGCGGCAGCGCTCCATATCCAGCGTGCCATCTTCATGGAGAAAGCCGAACACGATGCCGTCAGCCCCGTTTTCCACAAACAAACGGGCATCCTCCAGCATCACCTCGAACTCCGTGTCCGTATAGCAGAAGCCGCCCTCACGGGGACGCACCATACACATAACGGGGAAATTCGGCGCGTGCTTTTTGATGGTGCGGAGTGCCCCTAAGGTGGGGGTGAGGCCGCCGTGGAACAGGTCGGAGTTCAATTCCACACGGTCAGCGCCGCCGTGGTAGGCTGCCAACGCGTCCTCGGCGCCGCCGCAGCAGACTTCAAAGAGAATATGATCCATGATAATACCCCTTTCATGGGTGAATTTGTTGAGAAAAGTATACCATATAGCCCGCGGCGGCGCAATGGGAAAAGAAAAGGGGCAGACAGCATGGGGAAGCTGTCTGCCCTCTTTTTTTGTCCAACGGTTGGACTATGAGAAAGGAGCAATTAGAACTTCTGATTGTAGTTCCGTGCCGTCTCGAACATGGCGCGTAGATTTTCGGGCTTGGCGATGTCGAGGGCGATGTTGGAATCCAGCAGGTAGCCGCCGCCCACAGACCAGCGATCCAGCACCTCGGTGACGTGCTTCTTCACCTGATCGGGATCACCGTAGGCCAGCATCGTGCCGTCCATACCGCCGGAGAGCATGACCTTACCGTGGCAGGCATCCTTCCACTTCTCCACGTCGCAGTTGATGATGGAGACGATGCACTTGTTAGCAGGCAGGTCGTTGACGATGATGTCCATCTTGCTGTCGTACTTATCCTCGATGTACAGGTGGGGGATGCCGCCGCACTCGATGACGGCCTCCACGCAGGCCTTCAGGCCGGGCCAGTAGAAGGTCTGGAACTGCTCACGGGACATGAAGGAGTCGAAGCCGTTGTGGATGAAGAACACCACGTTCTTGCAGAAGGGCTGGGTGGCGAAGGTGTTCTTGATGGAGCGCACCTGAATCTTGGTGCAGGTGTTCAGGGCTGCCAGCAGCTCATCGGGATACTCAATCATATCCATGGTGGTGTTCATGAAGCCGCGGAGGGTGTCGTTGAACACGTCGAAGGGAGCGGTGAAAGCCTGATCGCACAGGGAGGGGAAGCCCATGCCTGCCAGCGTGCCCATGATCTTGCCGCCGGCCTGCGCAACACCCATCATCTTCTCGCCGGCCTCCATCAGTGCGCCAAAGGCAGCCTTGACGGGGGGCAGACCGCAGGGGATCATGCTGTAGAGGCCGCCCTGCCAGATGGAGTTGGAGAAATCCACCATCTCCAAGCCCTTCAAAGCGGCATAGTGACGGGGCAGGATCTTACGCATAACGAAGCCGGTGGGATCTTCTGCGTACTCGAGGTACTCCTCGGGGCTCATGTAGCCATCTTCCTTATCCAGCACCTGGAAGGGGGAGTTGGGGTTAGAAAGATGCTTGCCGGGCCAGCGGATGAACTGGCAGTCCAAGCCCTCCAGAGGAGAACCGGGGAAAATGGACTGGGGAGCCCATGCAAAGTCCGGCTGATACTCCATGTGATAGCGCAGCCAGCTGCTCTCAGCCTTGCCGTAGTCCATCATGGTGTCCTGAATGGTGGTCTCACCATAGAGGGTGATGGGCAGATACTGCACAAAGGGAGCGGTGGGCACATGGTCGGTGGGGCGATAGTTCAGCGTATCGTCCAGCAGCTTCAAACGCTCAAAGAGCTTGGGATCGGGAGCGGGCATGTTCTTGGGATCCATAGTACGGCCTCCTTGTAGTAATTTGGTTTATTTGAATGTTTTGGTTTCGTAGAAAATGGGGCGATTTTCATAGAAAATACCCTATTATCTGCATTATTGCAAATAACAGGGTATTTGTAAATCATATATAAGGTTACGGATTTGAAGTTTTAAGGTTCAAGTGTTTCTTGAATGAAGGCGCACAATTCGGGTAGGAAGGGGTGGGGATTGCTCTTGCTGTAGACAAGGGAGAGGGAGAAGTCAAAGTTGTCGCAGGGGAGGGGGAGACCCTTGCCGTGGGCTTCACAGTAGCGATCCACCAACGGGCTCAGCACCGTGAAACATTCTCCCTGATCCAGCAGGAGGCACAGGGTTTCATAGTTATCCACCTCTATGACATCTTTGCAGGGGAAGATGTAGAACATTTCGTTTCTGATGAAATCGGGCATCTTCATGCGGATAAAGGTGCGCTGGCGCATCTCCTCCATGGTGACGGCGTCCTTCATATACCACGGGTGGTACTTGGACACCACGATTTGAGCAGGGGAGCTTACCAGCGGGATGGTCTCGCAGTTGCTCCACTGGGGCTCGGCATCGTGGGTGACGGTGATGCCGAGATCGAGATCGCCGCCCACAATATCCCGCGCCAAATCGCTCATGTCCCGCATGCAGATGCTGATGTCCTGCTTGGGATAGTTGGCGAGAATGCCGTTGACGGCGGGGGAGACGATCTTGCTGCGGGAAAGGGCGTTAAACACACCGATTTGAATCTGACGGCTTCGCTTACTGCCCATGGCGCAGATTTTTTCATACTCCCGCTCCAAATCATTCACCATGCCATTGAGACTATTGTAGACGATTTTCCCCGCCGCCGTGAGCCGCAGCTGCCGTGTGCTGCGCTCAAAGAGGGGGAAGCCCATGGCCTGCTCCAAGAGGGTGATCTGCTTGCCGAAGGATTGGGGGGTGATATACAGTTCCTTGGCGGCCTTGGAGAAATTCAGCGTCTCGGCGGCCTTGAGGAAGTATTTGAGTTTTTGATAATCCACGGAATATTCTCCCCTTTACAGTTGGGCGTTGCGGACGAGTGCGTCCCGTGCGGCGCTGAGACGGGCGATCTCGCCCTCGGTATTGCTTTGGGTGGCTTTCAGCTGGGAGAGGAGGGCTTCAATTTGGGACAGGGTGGATTCCACCTGCTGCTGGGAGTGGTGGATATGATCCAGCACCGCCCAGTCGGCGAAGAGCCCATCGAAGAAGAAGTCGGCAAAGCGGAGGAAACCATCAATAGTGATCTGCATATCGGCGCGGATCTCCACATCGGACAGCTCCGTTTTGAAGCGGCGCAGATCGGACTGGAGAGACTCAATATGGCTCTGTGCCTCGTCCAAATGCTCATGCTTGGCAAGGTGAGTGATAATGCCGCCACCGCCGAACATATCCCATGTGCCCCAGTTCTCGGCGCTGCCGAGACTTTCTAAAACGCTCTGGGCGCTGCGGCGGGCGTTGTGGCCTGCGGTGATGGCCTCGTGGAGTTCCTTCTGCTGTGCCTTGAGGAAGGCAAGGCGCTCCTCCGTCTTGAAAAGCTCCTCTGCCGCGCTGCCACCTGCGGACTTCACCGCTTCGGTTTTCTGCCGCAGCAGTGTTTCATATTCCGCCTCGCAGTCGCGGAGGGTGTTCAGCTCACTTTCGCAGCGGGCGAGGTCATCCTGCGCCGCCTCCAGCTCACGCTTGGCAGCATCGTACTTCACGCGGGCGGCGTAGGCCTCCTGCCGCTCCTTGTCCAGCCGCTCGTCCATCTTGCCCACCACGTTGTAGAAAAAGTTGGCGAGGCTGCGACCTTCCAATTTGTCCACATCGGCCTGCTCGCTGAGCTTGATGCCCATCAATTCGTTGACGCGGCTGTTGAGGGTGCGGCACTGCTCGCGCAGTTCTGCTGCCTGCGCCTTCAGCTGCCCCTTGCGGGCCAATTTTTCCTGCAACTGCTGTAATTGTGTGTCGTAGAATGTCATAGGGGCTGCCTCCTTATGTTGAAATGAGTGTTACTTTCCCTGCTGGCGACACCATGTTTTCATCACCATGCTGACGGGGAGATGCTTCACAGCGGCTACTTGCAAGCGGACGGGGAAACCGAGGATGGACACGGCCTTGCGCTTTTTTAGATCCCGCATGGCCTTGTCCACCACCTGTTCCGCCGTATAGAAGCGGTCGTAGTACTGAATGGTGCCATCGTGGACGGCGCGGTCGAAGAACTCCGTCTTGATCCAGCCGGGGGCAACTGCCATGACGTGGATCTTGCGGTGGCGCAGTTCCATGCCCAAGGCGCGGGAGAAGCTCATGACATAGGCCTTCGATGCGCCGTAGACATTGATGTAGGGCACGGGCTGCCACGAGGAGTTGGAAGCCAGGTTGACGATGGCGCTGCCATCACCCATGTAGGGCAGGCACAGGTGACTTACGGCCGTCAGTGCGCCTGCGTTGAGGGAGATGATGTCCAGCTGCTCATCCATGTTCATCTCCGTGAACGTGCCGAAGAGGCCGAAGCCTGCGGCATTAATGAGGAGCTGCACATGGGGCTGCACCTGCGCCAAGAGGTCAGAAAGGGCGGTGAAGGCGGTGCGGTCAAGGAGATCGAGGGGGAGGGGGCGAATGGTGGTGCGGCACTGACTTTGCAGTTCCCGTAGCCGTTCCTCGCGGCGGGCAATGACCCAAATCTCGTCGAGGGTGTAGGCCTTGTCCACGGCGGTGACGAACTCACGACCCATGCCGCTGGATGCCCCTGTAATAATGGCGATATTCATAAAAGGAAGTCCTTTCGCGTGTTTTTCTTCAGTATAACACATGGAGGGGAATTATAAAAGAAAAGAGCCCGCGTGCGCGGTCTTTTTATGTGCAATTATTCCTTATCCTGCAGCCCAGCCGCCGTCCACCAGCAGCACATCGCCGCTGACATAGGAGGAGTCATCGCTGGCGAGGAACAGGGCTGCCGAGGC
>JAZQMH010000071.1:0-8071 GCA_045543255.1 Vescimonas sp. | reverse complement strand
TCATCAGCATGGCCTTGGTGTTGTCACCAAAGCCCATACCGTCGATACAGCCGGCACAAAGTGCAATGACGTTTTTCAATGCCGCACTCAGCTCTACGCCAATCACATCATCAGAGGCATAGACACGGAAACGCTCGTTCATAAACAGGTCCTGCACCAATTCAGCAGCCTGCTGATCTGCAGAGGCCGAAACCACAGCAGTGGGAACACCGCGCCCCACCTCTTCCGCGTGGGACGGACCGCACAGTGCCACCACAGGGCAGCTTTCGCCCACTTCCTGCTCTACGACCTGCGTCAAAGTTAGAGAAGTGTCCTTTTCAATGCCCTTGGAAACCAAAACAACTGCCGTTCCCGGGTCCAGCAGAGGCGCCATCTGGCGTGCAGTACCTCGCACAGCGAAGGAAGGCGTTGCAAGCACAACAACTTTACAGTCCTTGACACAAGCGAGATCAGTGGTTAATTTCAGTTCATCCGGCAGAGCTACACCCTTGAGCATGGGGTTTTCACGTGTTTGCCGCAGCACGTCCGATTCTTCCTGCGTATAGGACCACATGGTCACGTCATTGCCGTTTTCCAGCAAGACCAGCGCCAGTGCAGTACCCCAGCCGCCGCTGCCAACTACGGAAACCTTCATTGCTCCGCCTCCTTTTTGCGATGAAGAGAAAACTTGGACTCAGTTCCCTTGATAAGACGTTTGATATTGTCTTTGTGCTTGATAACGAGCAAACCTCCGCAAAGCAGGGCCAACTGCGTCAAAAGGATATCCTGATAGAAAAATCCCACTGCAAACGGGAAACAGGCACCGCCCCAAATAGAACCAAGGGAAACCCAGCGTGTCAGAAAAACAAGCACTAGGAAACCGCCAAATGCGATCAGGCCAATGCGCCAGTCCATCATAAATGCGATAACGCCGCCAGAAAGAACACCCTTTCCGCCTTTAAACTGAAACATACAGGGAAAAGAATGGCCAAGCAAGCAAAACACACCACCCCAAAGCTTGCCCACATTAATCAGATGTTCTGCTCCGTGTCCAACTACATGCCCAAGGATCCACACACCGAACAGCACAGCCAAAACAGCCTTCAAGGCATCACACAGAATAACAACAGCAGCCAGCTTGCTGCCAAAGGTGCGGTGAAAATTGGTCAGTCCCGCGTTACCGCTCCCGTGGTTGCGCACATCGTCGTGCAGGATATACTTGGATACGATCACCGCACCGTTGAAGCAACCAAGGAAATACGAAACCGCTGCTATCAGCAAGGCCGCACTCAAGCCGATCGGCACGATGGCCTGCAATCCGTACTCGATTTCGATCCATGTAACGCAATCATAGATTTTTTCAAGATACATTACTCATTATCTCCCTTTTGCCGGATCGTCAAGCGAACAGGCGTGCCCTCCAGTCCGAAGGTATTTCGGATCTGGTTTTCCAGATACCGCTGATAGGAGAAATGGAACAATTTCGCATCATTACAGAAGACCACAAAGTGAGGCGGCTTGACGCCGACCTGGGTCATATAATAAATCTTCAGGCGGCGGCCCTTATCTGTGGGCGGCTGCACACGGGCCGTGGCGTCTGCCAGCACCGAGTTGAGCATACCGGTGGTGATGCGCATATTGGCCTGCTCGGTGACATAGTTGATCAGATCAAACAAGCGGTCCACGCGCTGGCCGGTCAGAGCCGAAATAAAGACAATGGGTGCGTAGGTCATATAAGACAGGTCACGGCGCACGTCATTGCGCATCCGATCCATGGTCTTATCGTCCTTCTCAATGGAGTCCCACTTATTCACCACGATGATGGAGGCTTTACCCGCCTCGTGGGCGAGACCTGCCACCTTGGTGTCCTGCTCCGTCACGCCCTCGTTGGCGTCGATCATAATGAGGCAGACATCACTGCGGTCAATGGCCATAGTGGCGCGGAGAACGCTGTACTTCTCGATGTTGTCGTCCACTTTGGACTTTTTACGCATACCTGCCGTATCGATGAAGTTATACTTGCCGTGCACGTTTTCAAAGTAGCTGTCGATGGCGTCGCGGGTAGTGCCTGCCACATTGCTGACGATGACGCGCTCTTCGCCGAGGATACGGTTGGTGAGGGAGGACTTGCCCACATTGGGCTTGCCGATGATCGCCACCTGAATGACATCGTCATCCTCGTCCTCTTCCACCTCGTCGGGGAAGTACTTGAAGCACTCGTCCAGCAAATCGCCAGTGCCGTGACCGTGGACGGCGGACACCGCCACAGGATCGCCGAGGCCGAGGTTATAGAACTCGTAGAAGTCGGGGTTAATGTGACCCGTGGCGTCCATCTTGTTCACCGCCAGCACAATGGGCTTCTTAGAGCGCTGCAGCATACCTGCCACCTCTTGATCGGAGGCAGTCATACCCGTCTTAATATCGGTGACAAACACGATCACATCGGCGTTGTCGATGGCGATCTGCGCCTGCTCACGCATGAAGGCGAGAATTTGGTTATCGGTGCTGGGCTCAATACCGCCGGTATCCACCAAGCGGAACTTGCGGCCCAGCCACTCGCCCTCGCCGTAAATGCGGTCACGGGTGACACCGGGGGTGTCCTCCACGATGGAAAGACGCTGACCGATCAGTTTATTAAACAGCATGGATTTGCCCACGTTGGGGCGACCCACGATTGCAATCAAAGGTTTCGCCATAGTTCATTCACTCCGTTTCTAACATCAGATCCAGTAATTCGCCGCCGTCGCCGCTGCAAACCTGCACTTCGGCGTCCAGTTCGCGGCTGAGGCGCTCCACAGTGTAGTCATCGAGGAACACCGTCTCGCCGTGGCGCAGCATGTGGACGGGGATCAATACACGCTTACCTGTCATGTTGCCTTTCAGCTGTGCGGCAATATCCTGTCCCGTTACAAGGCCTGCCACATCGATGGTGTGACCGAAGAAATCGTTCTTCACCGCTATGACCTCGCCCTGCACACAGGGGAATTTCTCTTTAACCTTATTAAGCAGCTCAGTGAGGAAGGGGGCTGCCGCCACGCCTGTGGCGATGGTGAAGGGGGTGGGTTCTTTCTCAAGTTCTGCATATTTGAGGGCAGAGATAAACTCCTGCTCCAAAAGCCGCAGGAGACCAACGCCGTTCTCCAAGTGGCGATAGCCCTCGTAGTAGTCATCCTCGGGGAGGGGACGCTCCGCCTTCAAGAACAGCTCGTCGGCGCAGAAGAACATCCGCGTGCCACGCTCAGCAAGGGCTTTTGCGCCAAACTCCTCGGCGATGTCGATGATGGCGCTTGCCGACTCCTTCGTTACGGGCTCTAACTTTGCAAGACCCTTGCGGTACTTGGTAATGCCCACAGGCACAAGACAGCAGGCGGCAAAGTTCATGTCCATGAGATCGCTCAAAGTCTGCCGCAGGGCTTCACCATCATTCCAGCCGGGGCAGACCACGATCTGACCGTTCATGACGATGCCTGCCTTACCAAAGGCACGCATATAGTCGAGAGAGCGGCTGGCCTGCTTGTTGCCCAGCATCTTGCAGTGGAGGGCATCATCCGTAGCATGGACGGAGACGTTAATGGGGCTGATGTGCAGGTCGATAATCCGCTGTGCCTCACGCTCGGAGAGGTTGGTGAGGGTGGTATAGTTGCCCAAAAGGAAGCTCATGCGCTCGTCGTCATCCTTGATGTACAGGGAGGGGCGCATATTGGGCGGCATCTGATCCACGAAGCAGAACACGCAGTGATTGGCGCAGGTGTGCATCTCATCCATGAGATACGTCTCAAAGTTGAGACCCAGGTCGCGGCCTTCCTCCTTGCGGATGGTGACGGTGCGCTCCTGTCCCTCGCTCTCCAGCGTCAGGATGGTTTTGCTATCGTAGCCGTAAAAACGGTAATCCAACACGTCTACCACGGTGTGACCGTTGATGGCGCGGAGGGTCTCCCCAACGCGGACACCAGCCAGTTCAGCAGGGGAACGGGGATCAATGGAAGTGATGACAGTGCTCATAAATCAAAGCTCCTCAGACAATAGGGCATACTACCTCATAATAACTAAACTATTCTACCATATAAAAAAAGAATGCGCAACAAAAAAGTAAGGAGGGAAGATGCGAAATCTTCCCTCCTACAAAGGACACAATGCAATTACTTTTCGGCGACTGCGGACTTGATCTCCTTGACCTGACGGCCGTTGTAAGTACCGCACTCGGGGCACATTCTGTGAGGCATATGCAGAGCACCGCACTTGGTGCAAGCCACCAGAGCGGGAGCGCTCAGCTTCCAAACGGAGCTACGGCGCTTATTGCGTCTTTGCTTAGAAACTTTACCCTTAGGGACTGCCATGGTTACACCTCCTTGGTCTAAAACGGCTTTGCCGTATATTTATGATAGTAAAACTTGCTGGGGTCTTATTTGTTCTCCAACAGCTGCGCCAGCTTGGCAAGACGGGGATCTACCGCCTTCTTGCAGCGGCACTCCTCATGGTTGAGGTTCACGCCGCAGCCGGGGCAAAGACCCATGCAGTCGGGAGAGCAGAGAGTTTTCGTGTCCATCTCAAGGATAAACGCAGTGCGAGCCACTTCGCCCAAATCCACCGTATCGTTCTCCAACAGCACGATCTCGTCATCATCCTCACTCTGTCGCTCCTGCGCCAAAACGCAGTAATGCTCGACAGTTTTCTCGGTGGTGAAGAGTTCCATGCAGCGGTCGCAGACACAGTGTAGCGTCGTACTGGCATGAAGAGAACAATGCAGGACGCCTGCCTTGTTCCGGATCCGGCCTTCCACAGTGACCGGCTGGGACACGGGGTAGCTGCCACCAAATTCCAAATCGTGGAGATCCATCTCAAAACGGACTTCCTGCTGGGAATCCGGCGTATGCAGCAGCTTGTTCACATTCAATAGCATAGTACACCTCGCAATGACACGCGTAGTATTATAGCGTGAATGGCGTGGAATGTCAAACATTTTTCGCAAAATATTTGACTTTTTTTTACGCTGACAGTACAATGGTGAAAAAGACGAAACCACAGGGGAAAGGAGGGGCGAAAAATGAAGGAATTTACCATCGGAAAGAACGATGCAGGCCAGCGTCTTGACCGCTTTGTGTCCAAATCCGTGCCTCTGCTTCCTGCGGCACTGCTGCAAAAGTATATCCGCCTCAAGCGCATCAAGTGCAACGGCGCTCGCGCCCAGCGTGACCAGCGTCTGCAGGAGGGTGATGTGCTGCAGCTGTACATCAATGACGAGTTTTTCGACAAGCCCCGTGAGGACAACATGTTCCTCACCCTCTTCAAGCCCTCGCTGAACATCGTCTATGAGGACGAAAACCTCATGCTGCTGGACAAGCGCCCCGGCTTGGTGGTTCACGCTGACGAGACGGAGAAGGTCAATACCCTCATTAACCATATCCAAGCCTATCTCTACCAAAAGCGGGAGTGGAATCCCAAGTGGGAGAACGCCTTTACCCCCGCCCTCTGTAACCGCATTGACCGCAACACCGGCGGCATCGTCATCGCCGCCAAGAACGCCGAAACGCTGCGGATCATCAACGATAAAATTCGTGATCGCGAGATCGACAAGCGCTATCTCTGCATCACCCTCGGCGCGCCGAAGCCTGCAAAGGGCTCTATTCGCTGCTTTATGGTGAAGGATGAAAAGCGCAAGGAGATGAAGGTCTACGACCGCCCCGTGCCCGAGGGAAAGACCGCCATCACCCACTATGAGACATTGGAGGTGCGTGGTGAGCTGGCACTGGTGGAGGTGGGGCTTGAAACAGGCCGCACCCATCAGATTCGCGCCAGTTTTGCCCATGTGGGACACCCCCTCTTAGGTGACGGCAAATACGGCAGGGGAGAGGTGAACCGCCGCTATAACGAGACGCGGCAAGCCCTCTACTCCTATAAACTGACCTTCGATTTCCCCACCGACGCGGGAATCTTGAACTACTTGAAAGGCCGCAGCTTCGAGGCGGAGAATGTGCCGTTTGTTGGAAGATATTTCAAGTAAAACGAAAATAACAAAAACGGGAGAAGTCATGTCGACTTTTCCCGTTTTCTCTGTTGACTTTTCCTGCGGTTTTCTATATAGTGTATCTTGCCGAATTGCAACGAAACATTACAGCCCCACCACCCTCGTTGGAGCCTTAGGATGAAAGCGCGCAAGACGGCAAACTACTTGTTAGAACGGGGGAGGATACATGTCCAAAGAGTTGATTCGCCTGCATAATCTCTGCATGGCGTTTGACGACGAGCTGGTTCTCGATAACATCAATTTGTATATTAACGATTCTGAATTCCTCACACTCTTAGGCCCCAGTGGCTGCGGCAAGACAACGACGCTGCGGATCATTGGTGGTTTCACCACGCCCACTTCCGGCGATGTGACCTTCGATGGTGTGAGGATTAATGATGTGCCGCCCCACAAGCGGCAGATCAATACGGTGTTCCAAAAGTACGCCCTTTTCCCTCATTTGGATGTTTTTGAAAACATTGCCTTCGGTTTGCGTATTGCCAAGGTGCCTCAGGCCGAGGTGGAGGAGCGCGTGAAGGAGATGCTGAGCGTGGTGTCGCTGGTGGGCTTTGAAAACCGCCGCATCGATCAGCTCTCCGGCGGTCAGCAGCAGCGTGTGGCCATCGCCCGCGCACTGGTGAACCGCCCCAAGGTGCTGCTTTTGGACGAGCCTCTGGGCGCTCTCGACCTGCGTCTGCGCAAGGATATGCAGAATGAATTGAAGCGTATCCAGCAGCAGATGGGCATTACTTTTATCTACGTGACCCACGATCAGGAAGAGGCCCTCACCATGTCCGACACGGTGGTGGTGATGAACAAGGGCCGCATTCAGCAGATCGGCACGCCGGAGGATATTTATAACGAGCCCAAGAACGCCTTCGTGGCGGACTTTATCGGCGAGTCCAATATTCTCAACGGCACCATGGTGCGTGACAATGTGGTGAAGATGTACGGTCGTGAGTTCCCCTGCGTGGACGGCGGCTTTGCACCCAATGAGCCTGTGGACGTGGTCATTCGCCCCGAGGATATTGACATTGTTCCCGTGGAGCAGGGTCAGCTGGTGGGCACGGTGACCAACGTGACGTTCAAGGGTATGCAGTACGACATCATTGTGGATTTCCGTGGCTTTAAGTGGCTCATTCAGACTACCGACTACTCTCCCGAGGGTGGTCGTATCGGCGTGCGCATTGAGCCCGAGGGCTTCCACATTATGAAAAAGAGCGAATACTCCGGTATGTTCGGTGACTACTCCTCCTATTCCGAGGAGTACGAGGAGCTGGCTGATGCCGGCGCAGACGAGGAGGAGAGCGAGGATGAAGACTAAGCTCTCCCGTTTCTCCGTGCCCTATGTGGTATGGATGGGCATCTTTGTGGTTGCCCCCATTATCATCATGGTCATCTACGCTTTCTCCAACGGCGAGGGCGGCTTTACGTGGGATAACTTCGCTCAGATGGGAGCTTACGGCTCGGTGTTTCTCCGCTCCTTCAAGCTGGCGCTGATCGCCACTGCCGTCTGCCTCTTGGTGGGCTATCCCGTGTCCTATTGGCTCAGCCGTGAGGGCGCCTCCTTCCAGCGCATCGCCATGGTACTCATTATGCTGCCCATGTGGATGAACTTCCTGCTGCGCACTTACTCTTGGATGACCATTTTGGAGAACAACGGTTTGTTGAACCAGTTGTTCCAAAAACTGGGCATTATCGCCCTGTACAACAACATTACGGGCAGTGAGATCGAGTATTTCTCCATGATCGGCACACAGGGCGCTGTGGTGCTGGGCATGGTGTATAACTACCTGCCCTTTATGATCCTGCCCATCTACTCCGTCATCGTGAAGCTGGACGGGTCTTTAATCGAGGCCGCCCGCGACTTGGGCGCCGACAGCGTGACGGTGTTCCGCAAGGTGATTCTGCCTCTGTCGCTGCCCGGTGTCCTCTCGGGTATCACCATGGTGTTCGTCCCTTCCGTGTCCACCTTTGCCATCTCCCGTATGCTGGGCGGCGGCACGGAGCTGCTGTTGGGCGACCTCATCGAGCGTCAGTTAAGTCGGATCGTAGCCATGTCGTTCTGTGAGCCAAGGAGTTGAAAAA
>JAZQMH010000070.1:0-4810 GCA_045543255.1 Vescimonas sp. | reverse complement strand
CATTGAGGTCTACAATAAGAAGTAAGGCTTATGCATGCAGAAAAGCAGCCCTACTAAGGGCTGCTTTTTCTACGACTACTTACCGGTAAAGTAAAATGATTCCAAAAGAGATAAGGAGGGACAGGAAATGACAGAAATGCTTGTGCTGGCGGTATTTGCCGCGGCACTGGTGCTGTGCCTCCTTTTAGGAAAAAGCGTGCTTTTCGCGCTGATTTTCGGATTCTTCCTGTTTTCCGGCTATTCCCTGTCCCGCCGCTATACGGTAAAGGAGACACTGCAAATGGCGTGGCGCGGCATTATGACCGCGAAAAATGTGCTGCTGATCTTCATTCTGATCGGTATGATCACCGCCGCGTGGCGCTCCGCCGGCGTCATCCCCTACATCGTCTATCATACCGCGCCTTTGTGTACGCCCCACATTATGATCCTCGCCACGTTCCTCCTCTGCTCCCTTATCTCTTTTCTTACGGGAACGTCCTTTGGAACGGCCTCTACCATGGGTGTCATCTGTGCTTCCCTCGCCGGCAGCATGGGCCTGTCCCCTGTTTTGATCGGCGGCGCGGTGCTCTCCGGTGCGTCCTTTGGCGACCGCTGCTCCCCCATGTCTACCAGCGCCCTGTTGGTAAGTGCGGTGACGAAAACCGACATCTACGGAAACATCAAACGGATGGTAAAAACCTCCCTCGTCCCCTTCTGCCTTACCTGCGTTATCTATTTCCTGTTGGGATGGTTTTCTCCCGCAGTTCCTTCCTCTGAGGATGTGTGTGCCGTTTTTGCCCAACACTTTGTCCTCAGCCCGTGGCTTCTCACACCGGCAGTGTTGATCGTGGTGCTGTCCCTCTTCAAGATCTCGGTAAAGATCACGATGCCCCTCAGCATCCTCGCCGCTTCTGTATTGGCGGTGGTGGTGCAGGGCGTGGAGTTTATGGATCTGCTGCGTATGCTCGTGTTCGGCTATGATCCCGCAGATGCATCTTTGGCCGCTCTTATCTCCGGCGGCGGTATTCTCTCTATGAAAACAGCCTTTTGCATTGTCTGCCTCTCCTCTGCCTATGCCGGTATCTTTGAGACGACAGGTCTGCTGCATCAGCTTACCCATCGGCTGGCCTTCCTGTCGAAAAAGGTTACAACCTTTGGCTGCGTACTGCTGACATCCATCGTCACCGGCATGGTGGCCTGTAATCAGACCCTGTGTATTATGCTGACCCAGCAGCTTTGTGTGGAGGTAGAGCACGATGAGCAGGCCCTTGCTTCCCATTTAGAAAATACCGCCGTGGTTATCGCGGCGCTGATTCCGTGGTCTATCGCTTGCAGCGTCCCCCTCACCTCTGTCAACGCACCGCCTTCCGCCATTTTCTCGGCGTGCTATCTCTATTTGATCCCCCTTTGGAATCTCCTTGTGGCGATTCATCATAAGCGGAGAGCCTCGCACGCCTAATGTTTGGCTCTTACGAAATATGCCCCCCTCCTTCGTGGAATCGAAGGAGGGGGGTCTCTCTTAAAAGGCGGTATTTTTAGTTGTTCTGCTCCCGAAAATACTTCTCTGTGGCGCTTACAAACTCCGCCTCGAATTTGGCGATGGCCTCCTTTGCCTTCTTTTTGAAGGGGAAGAACATATCGTAGGCATGATACCAGTCGGGATAGACATCCACAGATGCCTCTACCCCTGCGGCGCGGAGATTTTCAATATAGGTCAGGGTTTCGCAGTAGAAGGGCTCAATGTCTCCCACGAAGGTGTAGGCAGGCGGTAAATTACGGTAGTCCGTCTGCCGCGCGGGAGCGGCGTGAGGTGGGATGTCCTCCAAGCCTTTGAGATACAGTTTCCATGCGGCGTGGTTGCGCTTGGTGTTCCACACAGGGGCGTGATTATCGCGGGAGGAGTCGGTATCGCGGTCATCCAGCATGGGATAGAGTGGCATCTGATAGGCGATCTGCACGCCGCCCTTGTCACGCTCGTACATACAAAGAGCCGCCGTCAAGCCACCGCCAGCACTTTCGCCGCCTACCATCAACTGGGCGGGGTTGACACCCAGTTCAGCGGCATGGTCACGAAGCCAGCAGAGGGCCGCGTGGCAATCCTCCAGTGCTGCGGGATAGGGCTGCTCCACGGAGAGGCGATAGTCCACGCAGACCACCACCGCGCCATACTTCTTCACCAGCGCCAACGGGCGGGAGAAGTAGGCCATCTCCGCCATGCCCACGGCGTAGCCCCCGCCGTGGATCCACAGGACACCCGCCGTATGGACAGCATCCTTCTTCGCCACGGTGGGGCGGAAAACGAGGATCTTAATATCCCGCCCTGTGGAGGGGATCTTTCGTTTTTCAACTGTATAGCGTTTCATAATCCACGCCCCTCTTGAGGTTTATCCTGTTTATTATAACGCATGGCGTTGGGCAATTCAACTTTACGCCGTAATTTAAAGGCACAAATACTCCATAAAAAAGCGGAAGTCCTTGGTTTTCAAGGACTTCCGCTAACGAATTAGGTGATCACTTCTTTTTGATCTTCCCTACTGCAACGCACAGAGCAATGGTAATGAGCATATCGGGCAGGGTGTTGCCCACGAGGATATCTACCCGCATCAGCAGACGATATGCCACGAAGCCCACCAGCCAGATGATCAGGTTGGTGATGCTGAAGGGTTTTGCCTCCTGATTCTGCTTCAGGATAAAGAAGTCGGCGATCTGAATGGCGATCATGGGTGCAAAGACCGAGCCGATGAAGTACAGGAAATCGGTAATATCCCCAAGGGGCAGGAAGATCGCCCCCAATGTACCGATGACCGTAACGGCAACGGCGACCCACTTGCCGCTGATTTTTGCAGAGAGGGATTCACTGGAAATGCCTGCGGAATAGGCATCGAGGAAGGTGGTGGTGACGGTGGAAAAGACGATGATGAGGAGCCCTGCCACACCGAGACCCGCCTTGACCATGATTTGGGCAATATCGGACTCCCCTGTAAAGATAGCCGCACCCATACCGATCACATACATCCAGCAGCTAACTATGCCGTAGGTCACGGCGCTGACGGCCGTAGCCTTGACGGGCTTCTCTGCCTCGCGGGTATAGTCGCTGATGAGGGGCAGCCAAGAGAGGGGCATGGCAACAGACAGCTCCACGGCAGCGCCGAAAGTCATACCCTCGCCGCTGATGTTCAAGCCGCTGCCATCGCCGAAGATCACAAAGCTGAGGATGATGGTCAGGATGAACAGCGCACCCATGGCGACGGTGTTGACCTTGCCAAGATTCTTGATGCCGATCATGATCCAAAGGACGATCAAGGCACCGATAACGAGACACCACACCCAGTTGCCGACGGCGAAAATGCCGTTGACCGCCAGTGCGCCGTCGTAGATCATAATGCCCGTCCAGCCCACAAGCTGGAGGATATTCAGCACAGAGAAGAGCAAAGCGCCCTTACTGCCAAAGCTCATTTTCACCGTTTCCATGGCGCTTTTGCGTACTTTGCCGCCAATGAGCCCAGCAAAGAACAGCATGGCACAGCCGATGACATGACCCAGCAAAATAGCGAGCAAGCCCTTCGAAAAGCCAAGGGGAGCAAAATAAGTACCCGTCAGAATCTCGGCGATAGAGACGGCGGCGCCGAACCAAATGAGGCCGTTTTCAAAAACGGAAGTGCGTCTTTCCTTCATCTTACTGCGCCTCCTTTCCATACTCGCCCTGCAAGTCGAAGGCGTGATCCATGGGCCCCGAACCACTCCCTAAATCCAGCATGGCTGCCAAGGCATCGGAGATATAGCGTTTAGCTCTGCGGACAGATTCGGTGAGAGGAAAGCCCTTGGCGAGATTGGCGGCGATGGCACTGGAGAGGGTGCAGCCTGTGCCGTGGGTGTTGGGATTGGGGATGCGCTTGCCTGCAAACCATGTCAGTTCCCCATCGGCATAGAGAAGATCGTTGGCATCGTTGATGCTGTGACCGCCTTTGAGGAGCACGGCACAGCGGAAATTGTCCCCGATTTTCTTCGCTGCGGCGACCATATCCTCTTCCCTTTCGATCTTCATGCCCGAGAGAACTTCGGCCTCGGGGATGTTGGGTGTCACAAGGGTGGAAATGTGCAGCAGTTCGGCAATGAGGGTCTCCACGGCATCGGTTTTCATCAATGCCGCACCGGAGGTAGCCACCATCACGGGGTCTACCACCACATTCTTTGCCCCGTAGTGCCGCAGCCTGTCCGCAATCACGCGGATCAGTTCCGTTGAGGCAACCATACCGATTTTCACTGCATCGGGATAGATGTCCTCAAACACCGCGTCAAGCTGCTGTTTCAAGAAATCCGGTGTCGATTCTTGAATCCCTCTCACGCCGGTCGTGTTTTGCGCCGTTAATGCCGTGATGGCACTCATGGCGTACACACCATTCATAGTCATCGTTTTCAGATCGGCCTGAATACCGGCGCCTCCACCGCAGTCGCTGCCTGCAATGGTCAATGCTGTTTTCTTTTTCATGTTTTACTCCTTTCTTATGTTCAGCATCGTTTTTTATAGCGGCATAAGGTGGTGCCCCCAATAGGCCGCTTTCAAAATTAGATAAGTTGCAGTTCCTTTGCCCGCTTCTTCAGTTCTTCCGCTGCCGACTTGGGATCGTCCGCTTTCATAATGGCGGAGACCACGCAGATACCGGCAATAGGAATGCCTGCCAACACATCGATGTTGTCCTTATTTAGGCCGCCGATGGCGCTGACGGGGATGGGCACGGCATGGCAAATATCACGGAGGGTGTCGGTGGAGGTCAGCACCGTCTTTACCTTCGTGGTGGTGGGATAGATAGCACCTACGCCGAGGTAGTCC
>JAZQMH010000069.1:0-8830 GCA_045543255.1 Vescimonas sp. | reverse complement strand
AGCATGACGAAGGCAGCCAGTGCCACACCGAAAGCCGCCACCACGAAGGCCAGCAGCTTCACCTTGGGCTCGCTGAGTCCGGTCTGACGGAAGGTGTTGGGGTTTCCGCCCAGAAGCTTGATCTCGCGGCCGAGGCGGGTGTAGTTAAACAGCACCAGACACACCACGAAGTACACCACCAGCACCAGCAGGTTCACGATGGTCATCTGGGTATTGTTCCAAGTGACGATCTCCTTGACAGCGCTGGAGAAATAGATGGTGGTCTCCGTGCCCATCATCACCAGCACCAGTGCGCTGAGGACAGAGCCCAGCACGATGGTCACGATGAACAAGGGCACCTCCACATAGGAGGCGAAAATGCCCTTAAGGACATTCAGCACCAGAGAAACTGCCAAGCAGGCAAGGAAGATCATCAGGGCGCTGCCCGTAGCGATGCCCACATAGCAGCCCACCACGGCGGACATACACAGCGTGCCGCCCATGGACATATCAAAGCAGCCTGCACCGAACACGAACACAGAGCCGATGGCCACCAGCGCCGTCTGCATAACCGTTGCCAACATACCCTGCAGCGTAGCGGGGGCAAGGATTCTGCCGCGGGTCAGAATCGCGAATACCACGATCACCAGCACGAGGCCGATAATGGGGAAATAGTCTTTTACCTTATCAAATGTTTTCTTCATCACTTTCCCCTCCCTTAAATCATGCAGTCGATGATCTGACTGTCGGTCAGGTCGGGGCTGCGCATAAACTCGCCTGCCAGCGCGCCGTCCTTCAAAATCAGCAGACGGTCAGACATGCCGATGAGCTCAGCCAGCTCCTCGGAGATCATGATGATGGTCTTGCCCGCTGCCTTCATATCCTCAATGAGCTGGTACATGGCGGCTTTCACGCCGATGTCCACGCCGCGGGTGGGGCAGTCCAGAATCAAAATATCGCCGTCCCGTCCGATCCACTTGCCGAAGACCACCTTCTGCTTGTTACCGCCGGAGAGATACTGCACATTCTGCTCAATGGAGGCGCACTTGATGGACAAGCTCTCCACCTGTGCGTTAACGTAGTTCTTCTCCGTCTTAGGCAGGATGAAGGGGCCGGTTTTGATCTTGTCCAAACCGCCGGAGGCGATGTTGTCGCGGATAGAGGCAGCCAGCACCAGCGCTTCCTTATCGCGGTCCTTGGACACGTAGCCAAGGCCGAGGCGCATGGCCTGACGGGGGGAGGTGATCGCCTCTCCGGAGGGCACATGCTTGACAGCGCCGGTGAGGATCTTCTCCTCGCCGAAAATAACCTTGCCCAGCTCGTGCATACCGCAGTGGGACAAGCCGCCGATGCCAAGGATCTCGCCGCGATGCACCTGCATGGAGAAGTTCATCAGCAGACCCGAGCCGGAGGTGACATTGTCCACATCCAGCACCACCTCGTCGCTGAGAGCACCGTTCCAGTCGTTACGGTAGTACTTCTCGCCCATCTCGCGGCCCACCATGTGCTTTTTGATGACGTTGGCATCGAACTCGGCGCGATCCAGTGCGGCAATGTAGTTGCCGTCACGGAGCACCACCATGCGGTCGCAGATCTCCATCAGTTCCTCCAAGTCGTGGGAGATGAAGATGACGCACTTGTCCTCGTCACGCATTTTCCGCATGATACCATAGATAATATCACGGCCACGCTGAGAAAGAGCCGTGGTGGTCTCGTCCACCACCAGCACCTCGGGGTCTGCCACCATCACACGGGCGAGCTCCACCAGCTTACGATCCTGAATGTTCAGCCGATCGATATACCAGCCGGCATTGATGTCGCTGCAGCCGATGTCGTCCAGCGCCTTCTGTGCTGCGGCGATCATGGCGCGGCAGGAAATCACACCGTGGCGGCGGAACTGCTCCTCCTTGCCCAGAAAGATATTCTGAGCAATGGTAATGCCGGAGACATAGCCCTGCTCCTGCACGATCATGCCGATGCCCTTGGCAGCGCCTTCGATCATGGTGGAGACCTTATGGAGCTGACCCTTATAGTAGATCTCACCACTGGTGGCCGGCTGCATGCCTGCCAAAATGGAGGTGATGGTGGACTTACCGGAACCATTCTCTCCGATCAAGCCGGTGATCTGTCCGCGGTAGACCTTCAGATCCACATGATTCAGCGCAACAGTGGGGCCAAAGTTTTTGCAAAGTTGTCTGGTTTCAACGATCAACTTTTCCTCGTTCATAGCGCGTTCCACCTCGTTTTTTCGTTGCTTTTCCCTAAAATCAGGGTACAATCCTTCATTTTATTTTACTATATCACAGCCCCCAACTGCCGTACACACACGATTATGGTTAAAATCCGACTTTTTTTGTCCCCTGTCTTGACAGGAGACAATGGAAAAGACTATAGTAACAATAACAGATATGAACGGAGGGTCGCCATGGAAGAGTGTAGAAAATATGCAACCATCGGTATGGTATACGACTTTCTTGTAAAAATGCACCAAAAAACGGGACAGGATTATTCTTTCCCCGCCGCCGTCGCCGCACTGGAGAATGAGGGCCAGCTGCTCCATACCCTCCCTCCTTTTCCGCCTTTTCATTCCGGAATGAGCTTGGAGGAATACGTCTCCTTCATTCGTGGCCTGCCCATCTACGCCGACCCTATCCTCCCCCAGGTGCATACCTATATGTTTGACCCCTCGGTAGAAGAGGTGGTCCTCTTTCCCGACAACAAGGATGTGTTCTGCATCCTCAACATGCCCCACATGGTGGCGATCCCCCACACCCACAACTTTTTTGAGATCACCTTTGTGCTTAAGGGCAGCTGCACCTTTCTTTTTGAGGGGGAGTCGGTCACCCTTTCGGCAGGCGACCTGTGTATCGTCTCTCCCGGCTCACGCCACAGTCTGCCCTTTGGTGAGGATTGTATCGCCCCCTCCGTCATGGTGCGCCGCAGCACCTTTGACTCCATGTTCGGTAACCTTCTGACTCAGAAGGATCTCCTCAGTCTCTTCTTCCGCAACAATCTCTACGGCGCAAAGCGAGCCAACTATCTTCTGCTGAAAACCGGCAACGACCCGTTGGTCTTCCACACCATGCAGCAGCTCCACTATGAGAGCAATTTGCCCGACGGCTACGCCAACGATTGTTCCGTCAGCCTTTTGAACCTGCTGCTGGCCCGCGCCCTGCGCTCTGCCAGCCCCGCCGTCACCCTCCACCACTACGAGGGCTTTTCCGAGCGGGACTTTGACTTTGCGCTGGTGCTGCAATACATTCAGCAGAACTACCGCACCGTCACCCTCTCATCTTTGGCAAAGACCTTCCATTTCAGCGAGGCCTACCTCAGCAAGCTCATCCACAAAAACCTCAACCAGAGCTTCACCGACATTTTACGCTCGCTGAAGATGAACCACGCCGTGGAGTATCTTCTCAACACCCCCATGAAGATCAGCGAGATCGCCGATGCGGTGGGCTACGATTCGGTAGACCACTTCTCCCGCACCTTCCGCAAGGTCTACGGAACAGCCCCTTTGGATTACAGGAAAAATCATTAAGCGGAGGTACAGTACCATGAACACGCTTACCATTACACATTTGAAAGTCAACGGACAGGCCCACACCGCCTGTACCGATGCCAATGAACTGCACTTCTCTGTGTGGGTCGAGGGCGCGGCGGAGACCATGCGCCTGCGCCTCATGGAGTGTGATACCCTCTGCTGGGACAGCGGCGAGCTTCCTTGGCAGCCCTACTATGCTGCCACACTTCCTTTGAAGAGCAAAACGCGCTACACCGTCATGGCCGAAGTCATTGGCGAGGGCGCGGCGGCGGAAGCTGCCATGACCCTCCGCAGCGGCATGATGGGGGCGCAGTGGCGGGCCCAGTGGATCGAGCCGCAGCAGGAGGCCGCCATCCCCGAGCGGGACATCCTGTTCTTTGAGCAGTTCGTCCCCATGCCCGACCATTTCGGCGGCCACGATCGCCTGCGCCCCGTGCAGGAATTGCGCCGCAGCTTCACGCTGGACACGCTGCCTGAAAGAGCGACCCTCTACGCCAGTGCCCACGGCGTGTACGCCCTGTGGCTCAACGGCAAGCGGGTGGATTCCCGCCGCCTTGCCCCCGAAACGACTCCCTACGAAAGTCTGCTCTACTATCAGATCTACGACTTAACCCCCTTCCTGCAGGAGGGCGAAAACACCCTTCGCGTGCTGCTGGCTGACGGCTGGTGGATCGGGCGCATCGGCCTGACGGGTCACAGCTGCCAGTACGGCGACCGCTTGGGCTTCTTGGGTCAACTGGAGCTGTCCTACAGCGACGGCACAGCGGATACCATCGTCACCGACAGCACCTTTGCGTCCCGCCCCTCCCACATCTGCTACGCAGACCTCTTCACGGGCGAAAAGTGGGACATGACGGCGCAGCCCGCCCCTTGGATGCCCTGCACCGTGGCAAGGGCGGCAGACAATACCCTCACCGTACAGCCCATTGCCCCCATCACTGCATGGACGACCCTCGAGCCTGTGGCGGTGATGACCACACCCAACGGCGAGTTGGTGGCGGATTTCGGTCAGTGCTTGGCAGGCGTGGTGGAACTGCACCTTTCTTGCCCCGCAGGAACAGTGGTCACCCTCGACCACAGCGAAACGCTGGACACCGAGGGCAACTTCTTCCGCAATATCTTAGGCCGCAATAAAGATCAGCAGGACATGGTCATCTGCGGCGAGGGTGAAACCGCTTTCTGCCCCGAATTCACCTACCACGGCTTCCGCTACGTCCGCATCAGCGGCGCAAGCCGCGAGCAGGTGCTGTCCATCCGCGCGCAGGTCATCGGTACGCCCTTGGAGGATTTGGGCAGTTTCTCCTGCAGCGATGAGTGCTTGACGAAACTGCAGGGCAACATCCGCCGCAGCACCCGCAGCAACATGGTTTCTGTGCCCACCGATTGCCCTCAGCGTGAGAAGATGGGCTGGACGGGAGATATTCAGGTCTTTGTCCCCACAGGCAGCTTCAACTACGATTTGAGCGGTTTCTTAGGTGCTTGGCTTGGGCAGATGCGCCTGTCCCAAACGGAGGACGGCGGCATCCCCATCATCATCCCCACCTATCCTGCCCAGACTGCCATGCAGCTTAAGACCAACGGCGGCAACACCTCCTCGGCGTGGAGCGACGCCTGCGTCCTCGTGCCGTGGCAGCTCTACAAGATGTACGGCGACAAACAAATTTTGCGGGAAAATCTCCCCATGATGGAGAAGTGGATGAACTATATTGCCGCCGCTTCCCACGACTATTTGTGGACAGAGGGCTATCACTTCGGCGACTGGCTCATTCCCAGTTTCCAAGACGACATTGAAGGCGGCACGAAAGCCACCGCACCCGTCATTGCCGCCTGCCAGTACGCCGTCACCACCGCTGCCCTCATCGAGGTATTGGAAGCCCTCGGCGAAAAGAATAAAGTTGAACAATACCGCACACTGCTGTATACTATTCGAAAGGCCATCTGCCGTAAGTTCGTCCGCGAGGACGGCACGGTGGAGGGCGGCACGCAGGGTCTTTATGTCATGGTGCTTCACAGCGGCGCGGTGGAGGGCGAACTGGCAAAAAAAGTCGCCGCCCGTTTGGCTGAGAAAATCGCCGAGAACGGCGGCGCACTCGATACAGGCTTCGTCTCCACGCCCCATCTGCTGAATGTGCTGATGGATAACGGCTATGAGGACTTGGCGTGGCAGCTGCTGATGCGCACCGAGAGCCCCAGCTGGCTCTATCAGGTGGTCTGCGGCGCTACCACCATTTGGGAGAACTGGAACGCCATTCGCCCCGATGGTACGGTGACGGCCAGTTCCTATAACCACTACGCCTTAGGCAGCGTGGGCAGCTGGATGTACCGCCATATCGGCGGCTTGCATCCTATGGAGGCAGGCTGGCGCACCATCGAATTCGCTCCCGCTTTCCGCTGCGTAGATAGCGCCCAGTGCAGCCACCTGACCCCCTACGGTCTCGCGGCCTGCAGCTGGAAAAAGGGAGAAAACGACATCAAAATCGAGGTGCAAGTGCCCCACGGCATTACCGCATGGCTGCGCGTTGGGGAAGAAAAACGCCCGCTGACCGCAGGCAAGCATATCGTTACTATTTAATATGGAGAGAACACTATGAACTACTATCTCGCCATTGACATCGGTGCCTCCTCGGGCCGCCACATTGTGGGCTGGGCAGAGGACGGCGCAATCAAGACAAAAGAGGTCTACCGCTTCCCCAACGGGGTCAAGTCGGTGGACGGGCATCTCATTTGGGATATGGAAGCCCTCCTCACCGAGGTAAAGGCGGGCATCTCCGCCGCCAAGGCGGAGTTCGGCGCCATTGCCAGCATCTCCATCGACACATGGGGCGTGGACTATGTGCTGATGCAGGGGGACAAGGAAGTTTGGCCCTGCTACGCCTACCGTGACAGCCGCACCGAGGCTGTCATTCCCAAGGTACATGAATTGCTGTCCTTCTCCCAGCTCTACCGCCGCACGGGCTGCCAGTTCCAGCCTTTCAACTCCCTGTATCAGCTCTTTGATGATAAGGAGAAAGGTCGCTTGGCGGGCGTGACGGACTTCTTGATGGTGCCCGAGTATCTCCTCTATAAGCTCTGCGGCAACAAGGCCAAGGAGTACACCAACGCCACCACCACAGGCATGGTGAACGCCGAAACAGGAGAGTTTGACCGTGACATCATTTCCGCGCTGGGCTTGCCCGCCGCGCTGTTCCCCAAACTTTCTCAGCCCACCGCAGTCATCGGTGACTATGAGGGCATGCCCTGTGTCCTCTGCGCTACCCACGACACGGGCTCTGCGGTGGAGGGCATCCCCATGGAGGGGGAGGAACTTTACATCTCCTCGGGCACATGGTCGCTGCTGGGTGTGAAAACCCCCAAGCCCATCACCGACGAGGGCAGCGAGCGTGCCAACTATTCCAACGAGGGCGGCGTGGGCTACAACCGCTACCAAAAGAACATTATGGGCATGTGGCTGGTGAATCGTCTCCGTGACGAGCTGTGTCCCGACAAGCCCTTTGGTGAAATTGTCGCCGAGGCCGAGGCAAGCACCTTTGAGGCTACCGTGGATGCCAACGCACCTGCCTTCATGGCACCCGAGAGCATGAAGGCCGCCTTTGATACGGCGCTGGAGGCCAAGCCCCAAACGGTGGGTGACTATTTCCGCTGCGCCTACCGCTCACTGGCACTCAGCTACCACGAGGCCATCTGCCAGCTGGAGCAAAACACAGGCAAGCGCTATGAAAAGCTCTACATCGTAGGCGGCGGCGCAAAAAATCAGTTCTTAAACCACCTTACGGAAGAAGCAACGAAGAAAACCGTGATCGCCCTGCCGATCGAGGCCACTGCACTGGGCAATCTGAAAATCCAAATGGAGGGTAAATGAATGCGTTACATTGAGGCAAAAGCCAAATACGCCGCACTGGGCGTAGATACCGATGCCGCCATCGCCAAGCTCAAGACCATCCCTGTGGCGCTGCACTGCTGGCAGGGCGATGATGTGGGCGGCTTCGATCAGAAGGAGAAGTCCCTCACCGGCGGTATTCAGACCACCGGCAACTATCCCGGCAAGGCACGCACCCCCGAGGAGTTGATGGCAGACATCGATCAGGTCATCGCCCTTGTCCCCGGTCAGGTGAAGATGAACCTCCACGCCTGCTACGCCATCTTTGACGAGGAAAACGGCGGCTGGGTGGATCGCGATAAGATCGAGCCCAAGCACTTCAAAAAGTGGGTGGACTACTGCAAGGAGCGGGGCCTTGGCTGCGACTTCAACCCCACTTTCTTCTCCCATCCCATGTGTGACCCTCTGACCCTCTCCAGCCCCAATGAGGAAGTCCGCAAGTTTTGGGTGGAGCACGGCAAGGCCTGCGTCCGCATCTCCCAGTACCTCGCCGATGAGCTGGGTCAGCCCTGCGTCATGAACATTTGGTCGGGCGACGGCTACAAGGACATTCCCGCCGACCGCCTCGGCCCCCGTATGCGCTATAAGCAGTCCTTTGACGAGATCCTCTCCGAGCCCTTCGATAAGGAGAAGGTCTATCCCTGCGCCGAGAGCAAGGTCTTCGGCATCGGCGTGGAGAGCTACACCGTGGGCAGCGCCGAGTGGGGCCTCAGGAACGCCTCCTCCCGCGATGACTGCATCTGCTTGATGGATAACGGTCACTATCACCCCACGGAGGTGGTGTCCGACAAAATTTCCTCTATCCTCGCCTACGATAAGAAGATGGCGCTCCATGTGACCCGCGGCGTCCGCTGGGACAGCGACCATGTGGTGCTGTTCGACGATGAGACCAAGGAGATCTGCAAGGAGATCGTCCGCTGTGACGGTCTGGACCGGGTCTTCATCGCCCTGGATTACTTTGATGCCTCCATCAACCGGATCTCCGCATGGGTCACCGGCTTCCGGAATCTCCAGAAGGCACTGCTGTTTGCCCTGCTGCAGCCCAATGCCGAAATGACCAAGCTGCAGGATGCAGGCAACTGGACCAAGCTCATGGACCTCCAGGAGGAGATGAAGACCATGCCCTTCGGCGATGTGTGGGAGGAATACTGCAAGGTCTGCGGTAAGCCTGCCGACGGTCAGTGGTTCGCAAAGATCGAGGAATACGAAAAGAACGTTCTGACCAGGAGATGAGGACACATCATGCCACAACGAAAACTTTCTTACCTGGCTGACGGTGCCGCTCAGTATACCGGTACGGCAGACCGCTATGTTCAATTCGCAAAGACAAATCAGCTTCTGAATCCCAACACTTGGGCAAATTTTGTCCGGGTCTTCCGGGCTGACAGCGATGACCATGATCTGGGCTGGCGGGGCGAATACTGGGGAAA
>JAZQMH010000068.1:0-4796 GCA_045543255.1 Vescimonas sp. | reverse complement strand
TGATCGACTATTTTGAGCGCATCGTGGTGGTGGACATCCGTGAAACTGTCCCCTCTGTGGTGTCCCTTGTGACGGAGTACAATGTGACCGATGCCCTCATTATCAACAACTGCCAAGGCGCGGTGAGCTTGTGCGGCAACCTTGAATCCCGCGCCCTATCCTAAAGAAGGAGGAACAACGAATGAGTGAAAAGAAATTGAGCGAGAAGCTGCTCTACGCCCCCAAGCACGGCTATGACCGCTTGAGCGAGGTGGAGCGCAAGGAAATGAACGAGTATTGCGAGGACTATAAGCTGTTCCTCGACCGCGGCAAGACGGAGCGTCAGTGCGTGGAATACTGCATCGAGCTTGCCGAGAAGCAGGGCTTCGTGGAATATGTGCCCAACATGGCGCTGAAGGCAGGCGATAAAGTCTACTGCAACAACCGCGGCAAGGGCATCATGCTGGCCATCATCGGCAGCGAGTCCCTCGCCAAGGGTGCCAACATCGCCGCCGCCCATACCGATGCCCCCCGCCTTGACCTCAAGCCCCGTCCCCTCTATGAGGAGGCGGAGATGGCCTACTTTAAGACCCATCACTACGGCGGCATCCGCAAGTATCAGTGGGTGACGGTGCCTTTGGAACTTCACGGCGTGGTGACGCTGGCAGACGGCTCTACGGTGGAACTCCATGTGGGCGACAAGCCTTCCGACCCCCAGTTTATCATCAACGACCTGCTGCCCCACTTGGGTCGTGAGCAGGCCAAGAAGCCCTTGGGCGAGGCCATCCCCAGCGAGAGCCTCAATATCCTCGTAGGCAGCGAGCCTGTCACCGACGAGGAGGAGAAGAGCCGCTTCAAGCTGGGCGTATTGCAGTATCTCTACGACACCTACGGCATCGTGGAGGAGGACTTCATCTCCGCCGAGCTGGAGGCTGTCCCTGCTTACTGCGCCCGTGATGTGGGCTTTGACCGCAGCTTCATCTCCGCCTACGGTCACGATGACCGCGTCTGCGCCTATGCAGAGCTGGCGGCGCTGTTTGCGCTGGATAAGCCTGCGCGCACCGCTGTGTGCATCTTCGCCGACAAGGAGGAGATCGGCTCTGAGGGTGTGTCGGGTATGCAGTCCGAGGCGTTTGACAAGTTCATGGCTGAGCTGTGCCAGACGCAGGGCGTGAAGCTCTATGATTGCTATGCCAACTCCTTCTGCCTCAGCGCCGATGTGACGGCGGCTTACGACCCCAATTTTGCCGAGGTCTACGACAAGCGCAACGCCGCCATGGTGAACTACGGCATCGGCCTTTGCAAGTATACGGGCGCAGGCGGCAAGTCGGGCGCATCCGATGCCAGCGCCGAGGTGGTGGGCAAGCTCCGCAAGATCCTCAACGATGACGGCATCCACTGGCAGATGGCAGAGCTTGGTAAGACCGACATGGGCGGCGGCGGCACGGTGGCCAAGTTTATGGCAAAGCGCAACATCGATACCATTGATGCAGGCGTGCCCGTGCTGAGCATGCACGCTCCCTGTGAGACGGTGGCAAAGCTGGACTGCTACATGACCTACCGCGCCGTAAAGGCCGTGTTTGAAAAGGCGTAAATAAAAAAGACACCCGCGAGGGTGTCTTTTTTTACTTATTCAATGGTTGCGCCGCAGAGGACTTCTTCGTCGTTATAGAGCACCACTGCCTGCCCTGCAGTGATGGCACGCTGGGCCTCGTCAAAGGTCAGCTGTAAGCGCCTGTCGGGCAGCATTTGTGCCGTAGCGGCGGCTTCTTTTTGGGAGTAGCGCGTCTTGGCGCTGCAGCGAAATGCCCCTTGTGGTGCGCTGCCCGCGAGCCAGTTCACCTCGTTTGCCGTGAGAGTATGGGTGAAAAGGCGGTCGTTATCGCCGAGGATCACGGTGTTGTTTTCGGCGTTCTTCTCCAATACGTACACATGACGGCCCAAGGCGATGCCCAAGCCCTTGCCTTGCCCGATGGTGTAGCAGGGGAGACCGCGGTGCTGCCCCAACACATTGCCGTCCTCGTCAATGAAGTTGCCGCCCTGCAACTCCACGCCCTCCCGCTCCAAGAAGGCGATGTAGTCCCCGTCGGGGATGAAGCAAATATCTTGGCTGTCGCCACGGTCGGCGTTCAAAAGCCCTGCCTCCTGCGTTACCTGTCGGGCGTAGGGCTTATCCACATTGCCCAAGGGCAGCAGCAGGTGGGACAGCTGGTGCTGCGTTAAGCGGCACAGGACATAGCTCTGGTCTTTGCTGCGATCAAGGCCCCGCAGAAGGTGGGCGATGCCCTTTTCGTCTTTTTCAACACGGGCATAGTGACCCGTCGCCAAATAGTCATAGCCCTGTTCCAAAGCGTAATCCAGCAGCAGGCCGAACTTCACCCGCTCGTTGCAGCGGATGCAGGGATTGGGCGTCCGCGCGGCACAGTAGTCGGCAATAAAGGGCTCGATCACGCTGCGGCGAAAGGCCTCCTGCCCATCCAGCAGCGTAAAGCCGATGCCCAGATGGGCGGCGGCGGCGCGGGCATCCCGTTCGGCGCTCTCGTCCGCCTCGCCGTGGAGATGGAGCATCACGCCGTCCACATGGTAGCCCTCATGCAAGAGCAGCACCGCCGCAGCGGTGCTGTCCACGCCGCCGGACATGGCGAGCAATACACGTTGTTTTGTCATGGTTGTGTCCTCGTTGTATGGTACGGGGTGAGAAGGGGTATCCTGTCACAGAGGAAAGCTCACTCCTCAGCGTCCAAAAATGCCTGGAAGGGCAGCGCGTCGCTCAGCTCCAGCAGGGCGGGGCTGAAACCACCCGCATAGTCGAAGATGGGCTGACGCAGCACCTCCTGCTGGGCGCGGCGCAAAGGCAGCGCCAGCGTGACCGTCGTGCCGACGCCTTCGCGGCTCTCCAGCAGCAATCGGCCGCCGTGGCCCTCCGCTACGCGGCGGGCAATCAGCAGGCCGAGGCCCAAGCCGTGGGGCTGGGGGTCTTGTCTGTCCCCGTGAAGGCAGCGGTCAAATACCGTCTCCATCAGCTCAGGCGCGATGCCCACGCCCGTGTCGGAAACGGAGAGCAGGGCCATCTTATCGCTTCTTTCCACCGTCAGCGTCACCTCGCCGCCCTTGGGGGTGAACTTGAAGGCGTTGCTGATGAGATTCCACAGTGCCCGCTCCAAATAGTCCCGATGGATGGCGGAGGGGAGAAACTCCTCCTTGCAGTGGAGGTTCAGCTTGATGCCCGCCGTCTCCGCCAGCGCGGAGCACTGCTGATACAGTTTCGTCATCAACGCCGTCAAATCGGCATCGGTGAGGTAGAAGAGCAGGTCATCGGTTAAAATAGGCGCCAAAGACATATTATTCACAAGGCGCAGCATTTTATAGCAGCTCTGCCGCAAAATTGCCGCCTCGGGGCTGTTGGAGCCCGTCTTTGCAATAAGTCCCTGTGCCGCCAGATGGAGGCTGTCCAAGGGAGAGCGCAGCGACGAGGCAACAGAGGGCAGAAGCTCTGCCAACAGCTGCAGTTCGTCCCGTTCAAACTCGTTCATTTGGATCATACCTCCTTTTCGTCATGGTAGCCTTTCGCCCGCCACAGGAAATTATGCGGGGAAAAAGGCGGGTGTTCAGCCATATGATACCAAAGGCGGCGCAAAAATACAAGAACCTTGTGAAACTTTCCCGAATTTTGAAAAAAACATAAATTTAGCAAAAAAAGGCTTGCATTTTCTTGCACCATTGCATATAATTCTAAACGTACCATACGTTTGATATATTCCATCAATTGATATTCTTATAACGAGAGGAAGTTATTTTTATGAGCATTAAAGTTGGTATTAACGGTTTTGGCCGTATCGGCCGCATGGTTTTCCGCGCCAGCCTGAACCACCCCGAGATCGAGATCGTCGGCATCAATGACCTGTGCCCCGCTGAGTATCTGGCCTACATGCTGAAGTACGACACCATGCACGGCAAGTGCCCCGCCGAGGTCGGCAGCACTGAGACCGCCATCGTCGTCAACGGCAAGGAGATCCCCATCTTCGCTGAGAAGAACCCTGCTGATCTGCCTTGGGCCAAGGTCGGCGCTGAGTACGTCGTGGAGTCCACCGGTCTGTTCCTGACCAAGGAGAAGGCTCAGGGTCACCTGGACGCCGGCGCTAAGAAGGTCATCATGTCCGCTCCTTCCAAGGATGACACCCCCATGTTCGTCTGCGGCGTCAACCTGGATAAGTACACCACCGACATGAACTTCGTGTCCAACGCTTCCTGCACCACCAACTGCCTGGCTCCCATCGCCAAGGTTCTGAACGATAACTGGGGCATCACCGAGGGTCTGATGACCACCGTGCACTCCGTTACCGCTACCCAGAAGACCGTTGACGGTCCTTCCGTGAAGGATTGGCGCGGCGGCCGCGCTGCTTGCGGCAACATCATCCCCAGCTCCACCGGCGCTGCCAAGGCTGTTGGCAAGGTCATCCCCGAGCTGAACGGCAAGCTGACCGGTATGTCCATGCGCGTTCCCACTCTGGACGTGTCCGTGGTTGACCTGACCGTCAATCTGGCTAAGCCCGCCAAGTACGAGGAGATCTGCGCTGCCATGAAGGCCGCCTCCGAGGGCGAGCTGAAGGGCGTTCTGGGTTACACCGACGAGGCCGTTGTTTCCAGCGACTTCCTGGGCGACACCCGCACCTCCTTCTTCGATGCCGACGCCGGTATCGCTCTGACCGACACCTTCGTGAAGGTCGTCTCCTGGTACGACAACGAGATCGGCTACTCCAACAAGGTTCTGGAGCTGATCGAGCACATGTATTCCGTCGACCACAAGTAAGATTACC
>JAZQMH010000067.1:0-13451 GCA_045543255.1 Vescimonas sp. | reverse complement strand
TCCTTCGGTGAGGACGGCAAGGTCATCATCAATCAGGAGAGCTGCGTCGGCTGCGGCATCTGCAAAGCCCGCTGCGGCTTTGATGCCATTAAAATCAAGCAGACCATGCCCATGCGCGCAGACATTCAGGAGTATTTCCTGAAAGACTATCATTTGGATTTGAAATTGTGACGACGAAACAGTCTGCCCGTGAGGGCAGGCTGTTTTTTGCCTTGTGGGGCGGGGGCGTGTGTGGTATACTGTAGAAAAATCGAAAGAAAAGAGAACAACACCATGGCACAGTTTATTCCCGTTACCGATTTTGCTGACCCTGCGCTGGACATCTATGCCCGCGCCACGGAAAATCAGCTTCTCAATCGCGCCGACCCCACCGAGGCACTCTTCATCGCCGAGAGCCCCCTGGTGATCGGTCGTGCCCTCGATGCCGGATGTGTTCCCGTCTCGCTGCTGATGGAGACGAAGCACATCGAGAGCCGTGGCCGCGAAATCATCGAGCGCTGCGGTGATGTGCCCGTGTATGCGGCGGAACTGGGTGTTCTTGAGCAGCTGACGGGCTTCAAGCTGACCCGCGGCATGCTCTGCGCCATGCGCCGTCCCCGGCAGCCCGACGTGCGGGAGATTCTGCAAAAGGCCCGCCGCGTGGCGGTGCTGGAAAACGTGATGAATCCCACCAATCTGGGTGCCATTTTCCGCTCTGCGGCGGCGCTGGGCATGGATGCGGTGCTCCTCAGCGCCGAGGGCAGCGATCCCCTCTACCGCCGTGCCACCCGCGTCAGCATGGGTACGGTGTTCCAAGTGCCGTGGGCGTATTTTCCCGAGGATGCCCCGTGGCCCGAGGGCGGCATGGCGCTGCTGCGGGAATACGGATTCCGGACGGTGGCCCTCGCCTTGAAAGAGGACAGCATCCACATTGATGATCCGCGCTTGCTGCAAGCGGAAAAGCTGGCGGTAGTGCTGGGTACGGAGGGTGACGGCCTCGCCGACTCCACCATCGCGGGCTGCGACTATACCGCCATCATCCCCATGTCCCACGGGGTGGACTCCCTCAACGTGGCGGCGGCCTCAGCGGTGGCGTTTTATCAGTTGGGAAAGTGATCTATCATGAAAAAAGCGCCCGTGAGGGCGCTTTTTCTTCATTACAATAGAAATTCCTCTTCCTCGGCGGGGCGCATGATGGACACCTCATAGGCGGTGTGTTCCTCCGCGCCCCACTCCGTCTGCTTGGTGTATGTACGGCTCTGCACCCGACCTTCCACCGTGAGCCGTTCCCCCACGGCATACCGGGCGATCTGCTTCGCCACCGCGCCCCATGCGATACAGGGGAGATAGTCGGCGCGGCCATAGCGGCGGTTGACCGCCAAGAGCACATCGCAAATCTCCCGTCCCAAAGGCGTGCGCCGCAAGGTAGGCGTTTTGCACACCACGCCCGAGAGCTGAATTTGATTGAAGGGCACTTCGCCTCCTGCCGTAAGCTGATGGGTGAACACCGACAGCAGCAGCCGATGACCCTCGCCGCTGCGGTTGTTAAACGAGCGCAGCTGCCCCTCTAAGGACACCGTTTCCCCCACAGCCACGGGGTTGGCCTCCAAAAGGGTAGCGGGCAGCAGGATGGGGAGGACATCATCCACACCACTGAGCCGCGGGATGGAGAGGGAGAAGGAATAGAAGGGGACAGCGTGGTTTTCATGGCTGAAAGTAGGCGCGGTGTGTACCGTGCCGCAGAGTTGTACGCGATTGATGTTGTTGTTCATAGCTCTATGCCACCTCGTTGGTTGATTTGATAGAGCCTATGACCTAGCGGGGGAGAATATGCTCTTTTCAACAGGTGAGATTTCTGCTATACTGGGAAAAATAAAATTTAAAGGAGGACAACGCCATGCGTTATAAAGGTAAAGTATATCGTCCCCCCAGTGAGGCCTACAGCCTCATCGTGCAGGTGACTTACGGCTGCAGCCACAACCGCTGCGCCTTCTGCGATATGTATGATGACAAGCATTTTGCCATGCGTCCCATGGAGGAGATTCGTGAGGACTTCGAGATGGCGCGGCAGGTGTATCGCCATGTACAGCGTGTGTTTTTGGCTGACGGCGACGCCCTCATGCGGAAAACCGAGGACTTGGTGACTATTCTCGGCCTTATTTACGGTCTGTTCCCCGAGTGTGAGCGGGTCACCTGCTACGCATCTCCCACCAGTTTGCAAATCAAGACCGAGGATGAGCTGCGCCTGCTGCGTGCCAAGGGCTTGCAGATGGTCTACATGGGTCTTGAGAGCGGCTGCGACGCGGTGCTGGAGAAGATGACCAAGGGCCACGACAGCGCCGCCATTGTGGCAGCGGGACAGAAAGCACGCCGCTGCGGCATGGCACTGTCCGTCACCGCTATTTCGGGCCTTGGCAGCGTGGAACTGTGGCGGGAACACGCCATCGGCACGGCGAAGGCTCTCAGCGAAATGAAGCCCGAGTATATCGGCCTTTTGACCCTTATGGTGGAGAACGGTACGCCCTTGCAGAAGTGGGTGCAGGAGGGCAGCTTCACCGTCCTTGGCCCTGTGGAGGTGCTGAAGGAGACGGAGCTTTTCTTGCAGCACATTGACGCCGAGGGGAGCGTGTTCCGCATGAACCATGCCAGCAACTACCTCTCCTTGAAGGGTACGCTGAACCGCGACCGCGACTTGATGCTCCAACAGGTGCAGCGTGGCTTGGAGGGCAAGGGCTTGAAGCCCGAGTTCCTGCGTGCTTTGTAAAAAAGCACAAAGTCCCTTGACAAACCTTGTCCAAAGTGCTAAAGTAAGTGCATATTTGAAAACCGATGAGTGAGAAGAGTACCTGTTCGCAACGCGCGAAGAGAGCCGACGGTTGGTGTAAGTGCGGCGGCGGAGCGGATGAGGGAATGGACTCACGAGGGCAGGGCGAACACCCTACGGGGTAAAGTAGCTTTTGACGGGACTCGCAGCCGTTACCAACTGCGCGCGTGTGACAGCACGCGAAGAGGTGAGTGCTTTTGCGCTAAACAAGGTGGCACCGCGGATAATTTGCATTATTCGTCCTTGATAGACTTGCGGGTCTATCAAGGACGTTTTTGTTTTACCCAAGGAGGAAATGTTATGCTGCTGACCAAACGATGGCGCAATGCCTGAGAAATACGAAACCCCACACCAAATCTATCAATATAACATAATGACTATGGAGGAAATATACCATGATGCTGAACAATGTTGATTTTGAGACTTATTTTAAGCACTATCCCGATGCCAACGGCTACTTTGGCAAATACGGCGGCTCTTACCTCACCCCCGAGCTGCAGAACGCCATGAACGAGATTCGCGATGCCTACTTCACCATCTGCAAGTCCCGCAAGTTCGTGGCAGAGCTGCGCCGCATCCGTAAGGAGTTCCAGGGTCGCCCCACCCCCATCTCCCACCTTGAGCGCCTGTCCGACAGCATTGGCAACGGCGTGCAGCTGTATGCCAAGCGCGAGGACTTGAACCACACCGGCGCACACAAGCTGAACCACTGCATGGGCGAGGCACTGCTGGCGAAATACATGGGCAAGAAGAAGGTCATCGCCGAGACCGGTGCCGGTCAGCACGGTGTGGCATTGGCTACCGCTGCTGCCTACTTCGGCCTTGAGTGCGACATCTACATGGGCGCAGTGGACATTAAGAAGCAGGCTCCCAACGTGGCCCGCATGAAGATTCTCGGTGCCAACGTCATCGAGGTGACCCACGGCCTGCAGACTTTGAAGGAGGCTGTGGACGCCGCTTTCGATGCCTATTGCCGCGAGCATGAGACCGCCATCTACTGCATCGGCTCCGTCCTCGGCCCCCATCCCTTCCCCTTGATGGTTCGCGATTTCCAGAGCGTGGTGGGCATCGAGGCCCGCGAGCAGTTCGTGGGTATGACCGGCGAGCTGCCCGATGCCGTGGTGGCCTGCGTGGGCGGCGGCTCTAACGCTATGGGTATCTTCTCCGGCTTCCTCAATGACCCCGTGGACATCTACGGCATTGAGCCCCTCGGTCGCGGCACGACCTTGGGCGACCACGCCGCCAGCTTGAAGTACGGTACTGAGGGCATCATGCATGGCTTCAATTCCATCATGCTGAAGGACGAAAACGGTGAGCCTGCTCCCGTCTACTCCGTGGCCTCCGGCCTTGACTATCCCTCCTCCGGCCCCGAGCACGCCTTCCTGCAGGATGTGGGCCGCGTGAAGTACGATGTCATCAACGATGAAGAGACCATCGACGCCTTCTTTAAGCTCTCCCGCATGGAGGGCATCATCCCCGCCATCGAGAGCGCCCACGCTGTTGCCTACGGCATCAAGCTGGCCAAGGAGATGGGCAAGGGTTCTATCCTCATCAACCTCTCCGGCAGAGGCGACAAGGACATGGACTACGTCATCGAAAATTTCGGCATTAGATAAAACTGAAAGGGCAGACATCCTCACGGGTGTCTGCCTCTTTTTCATAAAATTGTTGCCACTTACCCCATTTTCCTGTATGCTAAAAGAAAAAGGGGGCGATCGTGTGACATTACTGCAGATGAGCTACTTGCTGGAAATTGAGCGCTGCGGCTCCATCAATCGGGCGGCGCAGCACCTGTTTGTGTCCCAGTCAGCGCTGTCCAATGCCATTGCCGAGGTGGAGCGGGAGCTGGGCATCACCGTGTTCCACCGCTCTAATCGCGGCATTGCCCTCACCGATGAGGGACGCACGCTTCTGAGCCAAATCGCGCCTATTGTAGAGCGCAGCCGCAAGGTCAGCAACTATTACAGCGAGCGAAAAGCGGAAAACCGTGTCCGTCTCTCTATTGCTGCCCAGCGTTATCCCTTCTGCGTGAAGGCCTTTGTGGAGTTTTTGCATTTGGTGGAAGAGCCGCAGGTAGAGGTGCGCCTTAAAGAGATGGAGATGTCCGCCGTCATTGCCGAGGTAGCTGCCCAGCAGAGCGATTTGGGTATTATCTTCCTCTCGGAGATGACAGAGCCTTTCATTCGCCGCAGCTTGGAGGAGAAACATCTCACCTTCCATTCGCTGGTGCGCTTGCGCCCCCATGTGTTCATGCGCCGCGATCACCCTCTTTCCAAGGAACAGAGCGTGACGGTGGAGCAGCTGCGCAGCTACCCCTACGTGGCCTTCACCCAAACCGACAGCAACTTACATTACGCCGAAGAAGTGGTGGTGGGCACGGCTGCCGACTTCGATCAGGTGGTCTATGTCTCCGACCGCGCCACCATTTACTCTGTCATCGCCCACACAAACTGTGTTTCTACCGGCAGCGGTGTGCTGCCCGATGGGTTTGGCGATGAGCGGGTGATCGCTGTGCCGCTGATGACACAGCAGGAGATGCACTTGGGCTACATCACCCTCCAAGGGGTTGAATTGAGCGACAAGGGACGGGAATTTGTGGAGATCCTCCGCAAGATCATGGCGGAGATCGGGGAGAGATGAAAAAAGAGAGAGCCAACGGCTCTCTCTTTTCCATGTTTCCCTGTTTTTACAGCTGTGCCAGACCCTGCTCCAGATCTGCGATGATGTCCTCCACATTCTCCAAGCCCACCGACAGACGGATCAAGCCTGCACCGATACCGGAGGCGGCCAGCTCCTCCTCAGAGTAGGTGGAGTGCGTCATGGAGGCAGGATGCTCGATAAGAGTCTCGGCATCGCCCAAGGACACCGCCACGGCGATCATCTTCATGGAGTTGAGCAGCTTTGCGCCGGCGGCGCGTCCGCCCTTCACCTCGAAGCTCACCATGCCGCCGAAGCCCGACATCTGCCGTGCGGCAATGTCGTGACCGGGATGGTTGGCAAGACCGGGATAATACACAGTCTCCACCTTGTCGTGGGCATCGAGATAAGCGGCGATCTTCTCTGCGCTCTCACAGTGGCGCGCCATGCGCAGCTCCATAGTCTTCAAACCGCGCAGAATGAGGAACGAGCAGAAGGGATCCATGACAGCGCCCGTCATGTCCTTCAAGCCGAACATACGCACCTGGGTGCAGAACGCGGCATCGCCCACCACGAAACCTGCGATCACATCGCCGTGACCGTTGAGATACTTGGTGGCGGAATGTACCACCACGTCAGCGCCCAGCTTCAGGGGATTCTGCAGCGCGGGGGAGGCGAAGGTGTTGTCGCAGACCACCTTGATCTCGGGGTTATAGGCGTGGACAATCTCCGCCACGGCGGCAATATCGGTGATCTTCAAATTGGGGTTGGCAGGTGTCTCCAGATACACGCAGCAGGTGTTCTCCTTCAGCGCCGCCTTCACCGCCTCCAAATCGGCGGTGTCGATGAAGTCCACCTCCACGCCGTAGCGGGTCATGCCGTGGTTGAGAAGGGCGAAGGTGCAGCCGTAGAGGGTGGCGTCTGCCACAATGTGCTTGCCGGCACCGGCGATAGTCCACAGCGCCGAGGAGATAGCGCCCATGCCCGATGCGGTGGCAACGCAGGCCTCGCCGCATTCCAGTGCCGCCACCTTGCGCTCCAGCACATCGGTGGTGGGGTTGCCTAAACGGGTGTAGATATGGCCGCCCTCCTCACCTGCGAAGCGGCGGCCGCCCTGCTCGCACGTGTCAAAAACGAAGGGGGAGGGCTGATAGATGGGTGTGGTTAGCGCACCGTACTGCTGATCCTTGACATTTCCTGCGTGAATGGCCTTTGTGCCGAAACCTGCGTTGGGATTCATCATGGGTAGTTCCTCCTATTATTCGTATTTTTGTATTGGCTTCCCCGAATACGGGGATGTTTCTATTAAAAAAGTACCATATTTCCATTCAATGCGGTACTTCGGAAAATTCATACCCTGCTATCTGTAAAACAGATAGCAAAACATACAAAAATGTGTGAAAAATTTATCTATATTAGCAAAAGTTCTGTTTTCTCAAGAAGAAACAAGAAATTTGGAAGATTTTGCGGGAGTTAATTTGATAATGGTTATCGAAAAAAGTAATAAATATAGAAAAATGACAGACACCGTGAAGATGCCTGTCATTTTTTCGCGCTTTATAAGGCGGCGATAATAGCCTCGGCGCAGCGGATACCGTCGGCAGCTGCCGAGAGGATACCCCCTGCGTAGCCTGCACCCTCGCCGCAGGGATAGATGCCGCGGATATTGCACTGATAGTCCTCATCCCGCGGGATTTTCACAGGGGAGGAGGAACGGCTCTCCACCGCCGTCAAAATGGCGTCGGGGGCATCGTAGCCCCGCAGCTTGCTGCCCAAAATGGGCAGCGCTTCGGCGATGGCCTCCGCCACAAAGGGAGGGAGACAGCGGTGCAAGTCGGTGTAGGTGACACCGGGGAGATAGGAGGGGATGACGCTGCCCGCTTTTTCCGTGGGGCGATGGAGAAGGAAATCCTCCACCCGCTGGGCGGGCGCGCGGTAATCGCCGCCGCCCAAGGCGTAGGCCGCCTCCTCCAACTGCCGCTGGAAGGCGATGCCCGCCAAGGGGTGGTCGGTGGGGAAATCGGCGGGAGTGACGTTAATAAGCAGCGCGCCGTTGATGTTCTCTTTGTCGCGGGCATATTCGCTCATGCCGTTGGTGACCACGCGGCCTGCTTCCGAAGCTGCCGCCACCACCTGTCCGCCGGGGCAGACGCAGAAGGAGAAGGCGCTGCGGCCACTGTCAAGGTGGCAGCTCAATTTATAGGTGCTGACGGGGAGATTGGCGTGCCCCGCGTACTGACGGTACTGCGCCGCGTCCATGTCGGCTTGGCGATGCTCAATGCGGACACCAACAGCGAAGGGCTTGGCCTCCATGTGGACGCCGGCGCCATAGAGCATCTCCACCGTGTCACGGGGACTGTGGCCCAATGCCAGCAGCGCGTGGCGGCAGGGGAGGGTGTAGGTTTCGCCGTTTTCCGTCACATGGAGTGCCGTCAGCTGACCCTCCACCGTGTCGATACCTGTGAGGCGGTGACCAAAGCGGATGTCCGCGCCCAAGGCAAGGAGTTCGCGGCGCATATTCTGCAGGGCGATATAAAGCATATCGGTGCCCACATGGGGCTTGGCATCGTAGAGGATGGTCTCGGGCGCGCCGCAGGATACCAGCTGCTCCAAAATGGAGCGGTGGCGCACATCTTTCGAGCCTGTGTTCAGCTTGCCGTCGGAGAAAGCACCTGCGCCGCCCTCACCGAACTGGACATTGCTCTCTGTGTTCAGCGTGCCGTCACGCCAAAAGCGCGCCACCGTCTCGCGGCGCTGCTCCACCGCCTCACCACGCTCCAGCACAATGGGGCGCAGGCCGCACTTTGCCAGCACCAGCGCGGCGAAGAGGCCGCCGGGGCCCATGCCCACCACCACAGGGGGCGTGTCGCAGGCAGCGGGTGCGGGCAGGCGGTACGTCTCGGGCTTGTATACCGTCATCCGCTTGTCGCGGCAGCGGCGCAGCACTTGACTTTCGTTCTTCACAGCCACCGCTACCGTGTAGACGAACTGCAAACCCTCACGGGCATCAATAGCGCGGCGGAGGATGCGGAGGTCAGAAATCTCCTCGATGGGACAGCGGAGACGGGCGGCGGCTTTGACCTGCAACTGCTCCTGCTTTTCATCCGAATTCAGTTTGATGCCCTCCAAGCGCAGCATGGCTGCCACCACCTTTCACAAAATGTTCAAAAACTTTCGCCGATTTTAAAGGTTAGTTTAAGAAAACTGTGTAGAATACATAGTATAGAAATGATACCATAGTTTCCGAGAAAAATAAAGGAGGAATCCATTGATGTATAACGACGAGTTTGACAGAATCAACGGCGAGTATCGCTATAATCGCACCAGCAACCTGCCTCGTGACGATTATCGCCCCCAGTATACCCCTGTTGCCCCCGAAAGCCCCAAGAAGAAGGGCAACGTGACCGTGAAAGTCATCGCCTTGGTGCTGGTATGCGCCATTGTGGGCGGTCTGTGCGGTTTCGGTGGCGCAGCAATCGCCCGCAACAGCCATCGTGGTGAGACCGCCATCCAGCAGAGTGACCGTGCCCCTGTGGAGGTGGAGATCAAGAAGGTGGACGGACAGAGGGAGATGACTCCCGCCGAGGTCTACGCCTCGACGGTAAATTCTACCGTGTCCATCAATACCTCTGCCACCACCCGCAATGTCTTTGGTCAGGTGACGGAGCGTGCTTCCAGCGGCTCGGGCTTCATCATTACCGCCGATGGTTATATCGTCACCAATCAGCACGTGGTGTCGGGCGCTTCCGAGGTCACCGCCACCCTCTATAACGGCGAGGAGTATCCCGCCACCATCATTGGCGGCGATGCCGACTACGATGTGGCGGTCATTAAAATCGAGGGCAGCGACCTGCCCGCCGTCACCTTGGGCAACAGCGAGGATGTGAATGTGGGCGACTGGGTCATGGCCATCGGCAACCCCCTCGGCGAACTGACCTTCTCCATGTCACAGGGCAGCGTCTCCAGCAGCGGCCGCGCCATCAATGTGGATGGTACGCCCTTTAATATGCTGCAGGTGGACTGTGCCATCAACCCCGGCAACTCCGGCGGCGCATTGATGAATCTCTACGGCGAGGTGGTGGGCATCGTCTCCGCCAAGTATTCCAGCTACTCCAACACCTCGGTGGAGGGTCTCGGCTTTGCCATCCCCATCTCCGATGTGCAGGCCATCATTACCGATATTATTGAAAACGGCGCTGTGACCGACAAGGCCTACCTCGCCATCACCGCAGGCACCATGACCGAGGAGATGGCAGCTCAGTACAACATTGACCTTACAAAGGGCGTGTTCGTCTACTCTGTGGAGAAGGGCGGCGCAGGTGACCGTGCCGGCCTCCGCTTGGGCGATATTATCACCGAACTGGACGGCAAGACCATCAACACCATGAACGACCTCTCTATGGCAAAGAAGGGACACAAGGCAGGGGAGACCGTCTCCTTGACCTACTACCGCGAGGGCGAGTATCACACCACGGACTTGACCTTCGACGAGCAGCCCCAGACCACCGGCGAGGAGGAAGTGCAGCCCCAGCCCCAGCTTCCGGAGCAGTATGAGGACTATTACAACCAGATGCCCGACGGATTTGAGGACTTTTTCCGCTATTTCTTCGGTCATGGATGGTAAAAAACAACAAGTAAAGTAAGGCAAAGAGGCGAAAATGGCAGCATTTTCGCCTCTTTTTTGCAGTTAAAGAAAACTTAACTTGTTATTTTGAAGGAGATAGGCTATAATAAGATGTCATCGTATGAATATCGTTGAACAAAACACCTCCCAGTAAGAAAGGAAGGCTGCTTATGATAAAGCTGCAAGGCGAACACGGCGAGATCGCCATCTCCAATGCTGTGTTCACTACCATTACCGGCGCCGCCGCTACCAACTGCTTCGGCGTCAAGGGCATGGCCTATCGCTCCATGACGGACGGCCTTGTCCATCTGCTGCGTCCCGAGACTATGAGCAAGGGCGTGAAAGTCACTTACAATTCCGATAACACGGTGTCCATTGAACTGCACATCATCGTTGACCCCGGCGTGAATATCGCCACGGTCTGCCGCGCCATCATGAGCGAGGTGAAGTATGTGGTCACCTGCAATACCGGCGTGGAGGTGCGGGACGTGAATGTCTGCGTAGACTCCGTCAGTAACGCTTGAGGAGGGGCACAGAGAAATGATAGAGAGAATCAACGGCAGCACCTTCAAGCAGATGGTGCTGTTTGGTGCCGCCTGTATCACCAATGAGAAGCAGGCCATTAACGATCTGAACGTGTTCCCTGTCCCCGACGGCGACACGGGTACCAATATGTCCCTGTCCATTCAGACGGCTGTTGCCGAGCTGAAGAAGAACGAGCCCGCCACCATCGAGGAGGCCGCTAAGATCACTGCCAGCGGTCTGCTGCGCGGCGCTCGCGGTAACTCCGGTGTTATCCTGTCCCTGCTGTTCCGCGGCATGTCCAAGATCTTCAAGGGCATGACCGAGGCGGACGGTATTGCACTGGCTGACGCTATGAACGAGGGCGTCACCACCGCTTATGGCGCTGTCATGAAGCCCGCCGAGGGTACGGTGCTGACCGTGTCCCGTCTGGCTGCCCAGCGCGCCATCGAGGCATCTGAGGAGAATAACTGCGCCGAGTTCGTGCTGGAAGAGGCCATCCGCGCAGGTTATGAGACGCTGGCTGAGACCATCGAGATGAACCCCGTGCTGAAGAAGGCCGGCGTGGTGGATGCCGGTGGTAAGGGCTATCTGGTGATCCTTGAGGGTATGCTCCGCGCCTTGCGCGGTGAGGAGATCCCCGAGGTGGTGGATACCGAGGAGAGCAAGGAGAAGGCCGACTTCGCCATGCTGGACGAGGAGATCACCTTCACCTTCGACACCGTCTTTATCGTCCGCAAGAGCGGCGAGCCCAAGTCCCTTGAGCCTCTGCGTACTTACCTCGACAGCATCGGCGACAGCCTCGTCATCGGCGAGGATGACGAGTGCTTCAAGGTTCATGTCCATACCGACATCCCCGGCTACGCTTTGAGCGAGGCCCAGAAGTACGGTACGCTGGAGCTTGCCAAGATCGAGAACATGCGCTCTCAGAAGGAGGCCCTTGCCGCCGGTCGTGAGGCCCACAGCGCCGACGATCTGGATGACGAGGAGCTGATGCTGGGCAATGATGCCCCCGCCGAGCCCGAGTTCGCCCCCGCTGAGAAGAAGTACGGCTTCGTGGCCGTCTGCGTGGGCGCAGGCCTTGAGGAGACCTTCCGCGCACTGGGCGTGGATACCATCGTCTCCGGCGGTCAGACCATGAACCCCTCCACCGAGGCCATCCTGCAGGAGGTCAACCGCACTCCCAGCGAGATCGTATTCGTTCTGCCCAACAATAAGAACATCGTCATGGCGGCGCAGCAGTGCATCGGCCTGACGGAAAAGCAGGTCATCGTGGTGCCTACCCACACCGTACCTCAGGGCATCACCGCCATGATGAGCTTTGACCGCGACGAGGAAGATCCCCAGGTCATCGCCGACACCATGGCTGAGGCTGCCGCCACCGTCTCCACGGCACAGGTGACTTACGCCGCCCGCAACTCCGACTTCGACGGCTTCGAGATCAAGGAGGGCGACTATCTGGTGCTGCTGGACGGCAAGCTCTTCGGCACCGGCCCCGATTTGAAGTCCCTGCTGGAGCAGCTGGGCGCTCACGCTGCCGAGAAGGGCGCGGAGTTCATCAACATCTACACCGGCGAGGGCGTCAGCGAGTCTGACGGCGTGAAGGCCGAGAAGCTCTTCGCCTCCATCTGCCCCGATGCGGAGGTCACCTCCATTCCCGGCGGTCAGAGCGTTTACTATTACATTATTTCTATTGAATAAGAAAATGGACACCGAAAGGTGTCCATTTCTTTATTCCTTTATGAAGAAATTCCCTTCGTTCACCACAAATTTACAATTTTCCCCCTTGCAATCGTACAGGGGGCTATGCTATACTTACTTATTGGAATTGAAGAAACCCATCATGGGGGAGTAGTTGCGCGCGGCATCTGCCGTGCGGGTCACAGTCAACATCTTGGCGGCGCTGCCGCCTGGCTTGACCGTAATAACGAGACTCATGTGCAGCACTTGTTACTGTACGTGGGGCTCTTTTTTTCGCGTAATTTCACGGAAGGAGTAAGAAGGATATGAGACATTATCTGGAAGAAACAAGTGCCGTTTTTGAAGAAGTCGGCTCCAGCGCAGCAGGTTTGACCACTGCTGAGGCTGAGGCGCGCCTTGCCAAGAACGGTAAGAACAAGCTGGCGGAGGCCAAGAAGGACTCCATCTTCAAGCAGTTCATGAAGCAGCTGTCCGACCCGATGATCATCATTCTGCTGGCTGCCGCTGCTATCAGCGCCGTGCTGGCTGTGGTGGAGAACGAGAGCTTTGCCGACGTGATCATCATTCTGTTCGTGGTTGTTCTGAACGCTGTGTTGGGCGTGTATCAGGAGAACAAGGCAGAGAAGGCCATCGAAGCCTTGCAGCAGATGGCGGCAGCCACCAGTAAAGTCCTGCGTGACGGCAAGATCGTTTCCGTCCGCAGCGAGGATCTGGTGGTGGGCGATGTGGTGGTGCTGGAGGCCGGCGACGCCGTGCCTGCTGACGGTCGCATTCTCGAGAGCGCCAGCATGAAGATCGAGGAGGCCGCCCTCACCGGCGAGAGCGTGCCCGTGACGAAGTTCATCGACATCATCAACCTCCGCGCCGAGCGTGCGGATGTGCCGCTCGGCGACCGCAAGAACATGGCGTACATGGGCTCCACCGTCGTCTACGGCCGCGGCGCGATGGTCGTCACCGCAACGGGTATGGACACCGAGATGGGCAAGATCGCCGATGCGCTTGCCAAGGCGGAGGAGGGTCAGACCCCCCTGCAGCGCAAGCTCAGCCAGCTGAGCAGGATCCTCACATGGCTGGTGCTGGGCATCTGCGTGCTCATCTTCGCCGTGCAGCTGCTGCGCGCGGGCGGCTTTGGCTTTGACGTGGTGCTCCATTCCTTCATGGTCG
>JAZQMH010000066.1:0-2172 GCA_045543255.1 Vescimonas sp. | reverse complement strand
ATCTCTTCATCGAACATGGTAATGGCATCCAGCATCTTCTCGCGATACTCCAGAGCCAGGTCCATCATATCCTCGGGGATCTCCTCCACGCGGACATCCTTACCCAGCTGGTCGTAGTACACTTCAGCCTTCATCTCCACCAGGTCGATGATACCGCGGAAGGTATCCTCCTTACCGATGGGGAGCTGAATGGGCACGGCATTGGCCTTCAGGCGCTCGTGCACCATGTCCAGCACGTGATAGAAATCAGCGCCCGTGATGTCCATCTTGTTGACGTAGATCATACGGGGGACACGGTAGTGATCGGCCTGGCGCCACACAGTCTCGGACTGAGGCTCAACACCGCCCTTCGCGCACATGACGGTCACAGAGCCGTCCAGCACGCGCAGAGAACGCTCCACCTCCACGGTAAAGTCCACATGGCCGGGGGTGTCAATGATGTTGATACGGGTCTGGGGGAACTGCTGTGCAGAACCACTCCAGTAGCAGGTGGTAGCGGCAGAGGTGATGGTGATACCACGCTCCTGCTCCTGCTCCATCCAGTCCATCGTGGCGGTACCCTCATGGGTCTCGCCCAGCTTGTAGTTGACGCCGGTGTAATACAGAATACGCTCTGTAGTGGTGGTCTTACCTGCATCGGTGTGGGCCATGATGCCGATATTTCTCGTATTTTCCAGTGTAACCTTTCTCGGCATAACGTTCTCCTCTTTCTTACAGTATAACGGTTCGGAAGATTACCAACGGAAGTGGGCGAATGCCTTGTTGGATTCGGCCATCTTGTGGGTATCTTCGCGCTTCTTCACGGCAGAGCCGGTGTTGTTGGCGGCATCCAGGATCTCGCCTGCCAGGCGCTCGGCCATGGTGCGCTCACCGCGGGCGCGGGAGTAGTTGGTCAGCCAGCGCAGACCCAGGGTCTGACGACGGGCGGGACGAACTTCCATGGGGACCTGATAGGTAGCACCACCGACGCGGCGGGCCTTGACTTCCAGGGAGGGCATGATGTTTTCCATCGCCTGGGCGAACACTTCCAGGGGCTCCTTCTCGGTCTTCTCCTTGATGATATCAAAGGCACCATAGACCACCTTCTGAGCCACACCCTTCTTACCGTCCAACATGATGCTGTTGACGAGCTTGGTCACCAGCACGGAGTTGTACATAGGATCCGGCAGGATCTCTCTCTTGGGAACATTACCTCTTCTGGGCACTTTGCTTCCCTCCTTCATAATAATATGATTTCATAGGTACTCAGCATATCGGCGTGTCCGATACACTGTACGGCCTGCCAAAGAGGTCTAACAAAACAGTACCTTTTCGGCAAAGCTCATTTTTAATGCTTGGTTCGATCGCTTACTTCTGCTTGGGACGCTTGGCACCGTACTTGGAACGGCCCTGCATACGACCCTGGACACCCTGGGTATCCAGCGTACCACGGATGATGTGGTAACGGACACCGGGGAGGTCCTTCACACGACCGCCGCGGATCATGACCACAGAGTGCTCCTGCAGAGAATGACCCACACCGGGAATGTAAGCGGTGACCTCGTAGCCGTTGGTCAAACGGACACGGGCGATCTTACGCAGAGCGGAGTTGGGCTTCTTGGGGGTTGCGGTTCTCACGGCAGTGCAGACGCCACGCTTCTGAGGGGAGGAGAGGTTGGTCTCCTTGTTCTTCAGCGTATTCAGGCCCTTCTGCATAGCGGGGGAGTTGGACTTGTAGGAAGCCTGCTTACGACCCTGCTTGACCAGCTGATTAAAAGTAGGCATGCGTTAGGTACTCCTTTCTTTGAAATTCTCGGGATATCTCCCTGTATTTTCCACAGAACAACCGAAAGTTATTCCGTAAGAAACTTATTTGCGCACCACAGCGGCAGCGGCGGTTCCCACAGCGATGCCGCAGGCCTTGCCCAGCTGGGCCATGGTGTAGTCCCAAACCGCTTCGGTGCTGTGCTCGGTGCACAGTGCCTCCAGCGACTCGGTAAGGCGGGGATCGGCGTCACAGGCGAGGAAGACAACCGCGGCACGATTCTCCGTTACAAGGCGGCGCACCTGCTTCAGGCCCACCACTTTTTCGCTTCCGGACAGTCGTTCCATACACCGTTCTCCTCAGTTGTCAGGCAGCTTTTTCACTGCTTGTCGCGCTTTCGTGCGCATTCCCGCGCAATTTAGGATTAT
>JAZQMH010000065.1:0-10522 GCA_045543255.1 Vescimonas sp. | reverse complement strand
TGGATCCACACATCTTTACGGGTGCGCCACAGGCACAGGGGCAGCTTTACAATACTGTCGCACTGGATGGCGATGGCAATGAGCCAATAGTGGCTGCCGCCGTGGATCAGCAGGGCGAAGAGCGCCGTCAGGGGGATGCCCACCAGCCACTGGGGCAGCAGGTCGAGAGCAGCCGCCCAGCCGGTGTCGCCGCCGGCGCGGAGAATACCGGTAATGGAGGTGATGGCGCAGGAGTGGAAAGGCGTGCCTGCAAAGGCGGTGACCGCCAGTGCCACAGCGATGGCGGCACTTTGATCGTAGAGCTTAAAGAGGGGGAACACCACAGGGGCGAAGAAAATGGGGATCAGCAGCAACGCAATAAGGGCGATGCCTGCGCTGACGAGGATGGAGAAGAGCAGGAGGCAGCGGCTCAAATCCATGACCTCCTCGTGGCTCTGTCCTTCGCCGATGGCCTTACCGATGACCACGGCGGTGGAAGCGCCGAGACCGAAGCAGACGACTAAGAACAGTCGACCTAAGTTGCCCGTCACGGAATAGGCGGCGAGGAACTCCACGGAGATGGAGGTGTAGCCCAAAATGACCGTCAGCAAGCTGTTGCCAAAGCCCCATGCGGCCTCGTTCAGCACCACGGGGGAGGCGTACTTCACAAAGCGGCGCACCATCTCCACGCCGGGGGAGAGCATGGCGCGGATGTCGATGGGCATGTGCTTGTCGCGGAGGGCGTAGATGACGCAGATCAGCACCTCTGCCACACGGGCGAGAAGGGTTGCCAGTGCCGCGCCCTCGATGCCCATGGCGGGGAAGACCCACTTGCCGTAAATGAGGAAGTAGTTCAGCACGGTGTTCAGCACCGTGGAGAAAGCCAGCACCTTCATGCCGAAGTTGGGGTTTTCCACGCTGCGCTGGGCGCTGATGTAGACAGAGGAGATCATGCCGAACACATGGGAAAAGCCGATGATCCGCAGATAGGGGCCGCCCAGCACCGACAGCTCATGCTCATTGGAGAGAAGATCCATGATCTGCACGGGCCACAGGGCGAAGAGAATGGCCAGCACCAGCACGATACCCGTGCCGATAAAGAGGGCAACACCAATGGCGCGGGAGATGTTTTTCATATCCCGCTTGCCCCAGTACTGGCTTACCAAAATGCCGAGGCCGCCCTGCACGCCAAAGCCGAGGGACAGGAGCAAAAACACAGGCACGTTGGCGGTGGTGACCGCCGCCATCTCCTTGTTGCCCAGCTGGCTCACCATGAAAGTGTCGATGAGGCCGAGGGAGAAGGTGATGAGGTGCTGCAGGGCGATGGGTGCAGTGAGGGCGATGAGATATTTATAGAACTCACGGGGACGGCGAAGAGATTTAAACATAGGGGAATACCTCAAAAGAAAGAATTACAGCATGGGGAAGCGGCTGCGCTTATGGGCGAGGAGCGCTTCATAGAGGGTGTCGATTTCGTCGAAGGTGGTCTCGGGCCCGAAGCTAAGGCGCAGCACGCCGGAGGCGGTGCGCTTGTCAAGATCCAGCGCCTGCACCACATGGCTCAGCTTGCCGCGATGGCAGGCAGAGCCTGCGCTGAGGCAGATGCCCTGCGCACCGAGATCGGTGACCACATTGGCGCTGGGATAGCCCACCAAGGAGACGGACAGCACATGGGGTGCTTCACCGCCGCCAACGGGGACGATGCCATCGATGGACAGCAGCTTTTCGCGGCAGTAGGCCTTCACCTCTGCCATGTGGCGGAGGGAGTCCTCTAAATTCTCACAGCGCAGTTCCACCGCCTTGGCAAAGCCTGCGATCTGCACCGTGGCCTCTGTGCCGGAGCGGAGACCCATCTCCTGTCCGCCGCCGAAGAGGAGGGGACGGAAGTTCTTCAAATGGGGCGCAATATACAGTGCGCCGATGCCCTTAGGGCCGCCGATCTTATGGGCGCTGAGGCTCATGAGCTCCACGCCCAGCTCTGCGGGGGTGCAGGGCACTTTCAAAAAGCCCTGTACCGCATCGGTGTGGAGAAGGGCGCGGCTTTTGCGCTCTTTCAGCACGCGGGCGATGTCGGCGAGGGGGAAAATGCAGCCTGTTTCGTTATTTACCAGCATGACGCTCACCAGCACCGTGTCCTCGCGGAGGGCGGCTTCCACCTGCGCCGCCGTCACATGACCCGTCTTGTCGGGCTTTAAGTAGGTGACCTCGTAGCCCTGCTGCTGCAAGGCTTTGCAGGTTTCCAAAATGGCGCTGTGCTCCACGGCGGTGGTGATGATGTGCTTGCCCACATGGCGGTTATGGTACAGCGCACCCATGATGGCCCAGTTGTCGCTCTCTGTGCCGCAGGAGGTGAAGTGGACACACTCGCTGGCGCAGTGGAGAGCGTTTGCAATGACGGCACGGCGTTCCTCTACCTGCTTTTTCGCCTCCTGCCCCATGGGGTACTGGGCGGAGGGGTTGGCAAACTGGGTGAGGGCGGTCATCATCTCCTCAGCTACGGGAGCGGGGATGGGGGTGGTGGCGGCATGGTCTAAATAAATCATAAAATACCTCGTAAAATTCTCTCCTGTCGGGTCTTGTCACAGGGGGAATGATTTTGTATAATGATTGCACGAAAGCAACTATTTATTATACCCGAAGGAAAGGGAAAGTGCAAGATGCGCGTTAGTATTTACACCTTGGGCTGCAAGGTGAATCAATATGAAACACAGGCTATGGAGCAGGAATTGCTGCGCCGTGGTCATGAATTGGTGAGTTTTGAATCGGTGGCGGACGCCTACATCGTCAACACCTGCTCCGTGACGGCTGTCAGCGATAAGAAATCCCGTCAGATGCTGCGCCGCTGCCGCCGCTTGAATAGGGAGGCGGTGGTGGCTGCCTGCGGCTGCTATGTCCAGACCCACGCAGACGAGGCCGCCACGCTGGATGTGGACATTGTGGCGGGCACAAACGACCACATGGTCTTTTTGGACTTGGTGGAGCAGGCGGCAGAGGAAAAGCGCCGCTATACGCTGCTGGACGATGCGTTGCGCCGCCGTCAGTTTGAAGTCCTTGCCCCCGGCGGGCAGGAGGGGCGCACCCGCGCCATGCTGAAGGTGGAGGACGGCTGCACCAATTTCTGCACCTATTGCATTATCCCCTACGCCCGCGGTCCTGTCCGCTCCCTGCCTATGGACTTGGCTTGTGAGCAGGTGGCGCAGCTTCGTGAGGAGGGCTATCGGGAAATCGTCATTACGGGCATTGAAATCTCCTCCTATGGTCGGGATTTGGCGGGGGATGCGAGCCTTATTGACCTTTTGGAGGCCATTTCTCCCGTGGCGGGGGAGATGCGCTTGCGCCTTGGCTCTCTTGAGCCCCGCACCATTACCGAGGATTTCTGCCGCCGCGCCGCGAAGCTCCCCAACCTCTGTCCCCACTTCCACCTGTCTTTACAGTCGGGCTGCGACGCTACGCTGAAACGAATGAACCGCAAGTACGACAGCGCGCGGTACTATGAGTCGGTGCGGTTGCTGAAGGAATACTTCGATGGCGTTGCTGTTACTACCGATCTTATTGTGGGCTTTCCCGAGGAGACGGAGGAGGAGTTTTTGGAGACGCTCTCCTTCATTCGCCGCTGCGGCTTTGCCCAGATGCACATTTTCCCCTATTCCGTCCGTCCCGGTACGAAGGCAGCAGCCATGCGCCAGCTGACATCGGCGGTGAAGGAAGAGCGGGCCACCCGCGCCGCAGTGGTGGCCGAGGAGATGCACCATGACTATCTCCAAAGCTGCGTGGGGAAGGTGTTCCCCGTCCTCTTCGAGCAGGAGAAGGAGGGGCGCTTTGCAGGCCACGCACCCAATTATATGGAGGTGCTGGCAAAGGGAGAAGGGCTGCACAATGCGGTGCGGAACGTGGAGATTACCGCCGTGGAAAACGGTAGTTTGGTAGGAGAGATACGATGAAGAAACGCAATCACTTTTTTGCCTATATGAGCCGTATGCGCTTTATTCAGCGCTGGGCTTTGATGCGCAATACCTTTGCCGAGAATGTGCAGGAGCATAGCCACACGGTGGCCATCCTTGCCCACGCTCTCGCCGTCATCCGCAACCGCTATTATGGCGGCAATGTGGACGAAGGGCAGGTGGCGGTGGCGGCCCTGTATCACGATGCACCCGAGATTTTGACGGGCGACATGCCCACCCCCATTAAGTACCATAATCCCGCCATTCGCGATGCCTATCGGCAGGTGGAGCGTGTTGCCGAGGAGAAGCTGCTGGGCATCCTGCCGGAGGACTTGCGCCCCGGCTATCGCGCCGCGCTGTCCCCCGCTGCAACGGACGTGCAGGAGCTGGTGCGTGCTGCCGATAAGCTGTCGGCTTACATCAAGTGCGTGGAGGAGCTGAAGGCGGGCAACGATGAGTTTAAGAAGGCGGCGCAGCAGACCATGGACGCTATGGTGGACATGAAGCTGCCGGAGCTGGAGTACTTCATAGAGCACTTCCTGCCCTCCTATCGCCTGACGCTGGACGAACTGGAGTAAGGGCTATGATTCGCATTGCAACGATGGCTGACCTTGCCTGCGCCCACGAAATTATCGGCATTGGCCGCGCCGCCATGCGCGCTGCGGGGAATACCGTTCAGTGGTCGCCCACAGGACAGGCCGAGGCGGCAATCACCGAGGATATCCGGCAGGGGCGGTGCTATGTGCTGGAGGATGAGGGCGGCATTTACGGCGTATTCGCCCTCGTTTTGGGCGATGACCCCACCTATGCGTACATTGAAGGTGCGTGGCGTGACAGCAGCCCTTACGGCACCATTCACCGCATTGCCTCCGATGGGACACATCGGGGCGTGCTTGGTGAGTGCGTGAAGTGGTCGATGGCGCAGATTCCCCATCTCCGCATTGACACCCACGAGAGCAATCTTGCCATGCGGGGAGCCATTGAAAAGCTGGGCTTTGCCTACTGTGGCACCATTTATATTGCCGATGGTACGCCGCGAAGAGCCTATGAACTGATATGAGAACGAAAAAACACCGCCCAGTGGGCGGTGTTTTTGTCCTTTAATCGATTTTTCCTCTTGCATGCAGTACATCATCGGCGGTGAGGAGCATCAAGTCCTCGCGGGTGATGTTCTCCATCTTGGCGAGGCGGTTATTTTGCGCCACGATGATGTGCTCTAAAATATTGCGGACACCGCGGGCGTTGCCGAAGCTTTCGGCATCGGCGCTCTCCTCGGCGATGTAATCCCGCACCAAGGGCTCGGCATCTTCGGCGAGGGTGTAGCCCTTGCCGCAGCGCATCTTGAAGATGGCCATCATTTCCTCCACCGTGTAGTCGGGGAAGAACATGAAGCGGTTAAAGCGGGACTCAAGGCCGGGGTTGGAGTGGACGAACTTGTCCATCAGCTCCGTGTAGCCCGCCACAATGACCACCAAGTCGTCACGGTGGTCTTCCATAGCCTTCAAGATGGTGTCGATGGCCTCTTGACCGAAGTCGTTCTCCGATTCGCCGTTGAGGGCGTAGGCTTCGTCGATGAACAGCACGCCGCCCATGGCTTTTTCCAAGACCTTGGCGGTTTTCAGCGCCGTCTGCCCCACGTAGCCCGCCACGAGGCCGCTGCGGTCCACCTCCACCAGCTGACCCTTGCTCAAAATGCCGAGGGTGCGGTAGATGCGGGCCATCATCCGTGCCATCATGGTCTTGCCTGTGCCGGGGTTGCCGGAGAACACCATGTGGAGGGACATATCGGTGGTGGGCAGGTCATGTTCACGGCGGAGCTTATAAATCTGCACCATGTTGATAAGGCTGCGGACTTCCTCTTTAATGACATCGAGGCCGATGTAGGTGTCCAGTTCTGCCAGCAAGTCCTCCAACTTCTCGGGAGGGGGCAGTTCTTCCTCTGCGGGCTTCTCGGTTTCCACCTCTGCCTCAGCTTTTTTTACTTCTTCCTTCTTGGGCACTTCCTTCTTCGGCTGGGGATTGCCCCAAAAGTCGGTGTTCATGCGTTTTAAGCCATTCTCCGTCATGGAGCGGATCACATCCAGCTGCTGCAGGATGATTTCGTCTTTCTTATCCATAAAGTTTTTCTCCTTTACGTCCGAGAGAGTTTCACATGTTCCATGGCGCGGAACAATAACGCCACCACAAAGCCTGTCAGTGCGCCGCTGAAGAGGGACACAAGGAGCAGGAAGGGGAGATAGCCCAGCACCATAGTGTTGCCGAGAGTAATCATGGCGGCGCAGATTTGCCCGATGTTGTGTCCTGCCGCGCCTGCGATGGACACACCGTAGACGCTTAGCGCGCGGCAGCGGCGCAGCAATGCCATGACCGCCATGGCGAGGACGCCGCCCAACAGGGAAAACAGGAGCGCCGAGGCGTTGCCTGCAAACAGTGCGCCCAAAAGACAGCGGGCGATTAAAATCATAAAGGCAGACCCAGTGCCCAAGTAGTACAGGGCAAAGAGGGTCACAATATTGGCAAGACCCAGTTTCACACCCGGTAGGGGGATAAGAAGAGTGACGGGGAAGAGGTTTTCCAGTGTGCTTAATGCCAAGGCCAGCGCCGTCAGTACGGCGCAGAGGGTGAGGTGCTTTGTCGTCCATTTCTGCATACCTATCACCCCACTACAATGTCGGGGGCGCCATCACCGGATGCGCCCTCAAGATGGATGACCACCTGTCCGGGGAGACAGACGATGGACTGCCCTGCCCGGGAGATGTGCCCTGTGTGGACACAATCCTGCGTGGGACAATCGGAGAGGATGACCTCCGCGCCGCTCTCGGTAAGCAGCACATTGAGGGTACATTCTCCCTCCACCGTCAGCAGCTTATCCTCCTTAAGAGAAGTGAGGTCGACGCGTTCAATGACCGACTCGCCTACGCTGATAACGGCGGTGAGATGGTCACTCTGTCCCAGTTTTGGGCCGTAGAAGCCCACGGCTACCACAACAGCCAGCACCAATACCACGGCGGCCACAAGGATATCCAGTTTTTTCGGTCGCAGCTCAGGCGGTGAGCACTTGGTAGTCATAGCCGCTGTCCTCAACTTCTGTAAAGTGGTCTATGAGGTTGGGGGTGTAAAGCACCCGTCCGTCTCGGGTCACCAGCACCATGTCAAAGTTCTGCTGCCCTGCCCAAAAATCGCAGGCGGCAGCTTCCCCCATGACATAGAGGGCGGTGGAATAGGCATCTGCCATAGAACCGTGGAGTTTGTCCGCAGCATAGGGCAGGATGATGGAAACGCTCAGTAAATCGCTTGCCGCCGGTGCGCCGGTGGCGGGGTCGAGAATATGCTGATACACCGCGCCGTCCTCGGCGGTGAAGAACCGCTGATAGCCGCCGGAGGTCACCACGAAAGCGTCCGTAAGGCTCAGCATACAGGCGTAGCCGCCGCTTACCTCGGGGTGCTGAATGGCGACGTTCCAGTTCTCGCCGTCGGTGTTGCTGCCGTGGACATAGACATTGCCGCCCAAGGAGACAAAGCCGCCGCTGAGGTCGCTTTCATGGTAGAGCTGGGCAATACGGTCGGAGGCGAAGCCCTTGGCAATGCCGCCCAAATCGATGGCGCAGCCCTCGTCCAGTGTGGCGTTGCCGCCGTTTAAGTGGATATGCTCACTGCCTACAAGGGGGAGCAGGGCATCAATTTCCTCTTGGGCGGGCACGCGGGGGTTATCGCCGCTGATGTTCCACAGCGCCACCAAGGGGGCGATGGTCACATCGAAGGAGCCGCCGGTAGCCTCGGACAGGGCGATGGCCTCTTCCAAAAGGACAGCCGTATCATAGCGCAGTTCTGCGCTGCCTGTTGCGTTCAGCTGGGCAACATCGGAGGAGTCGATGGTGCGGCTCATGGCCTGCTCCAAGGAGTTGACGATGTTGGCGCTTTTTTGCAGGGCGTCGAAAGCCTCGTCACCTACCGCCACGAGGGACATATAGGTGTCCATAGCGAAGATGTCGAGGGACTCGGGCTTGGGGGCGCAGCCCGTCAGCAGCAAAAGGCACAGCAGCAGGGGGAGGATTTTCTTCATCATAGTTCACGGCGGCCCTCTAAGGCGCGCATCAAGGTGGCATCATCGGCGAACTCCAAGTGACCGCCCACGGGGATACCGTAGGCAAGGCGGGTGACCTTCACGCCGAAGGGCTTTAACAGGCGGGCAAGATACAGTGCCGTTGCCTCGCCCTCGGTGTCGGGGTTGGTGGCCATGATGACCTCGGTAATGTCCTCCTTCGCCACGCGGTCAAGGAGGGGCTTAATCTGCAAATCATCGGGGCCCACATGGTTGATGGGGGAGAGTACACCGTGGAGCACGTGGTAGCGGCCGCGGAACTCGCGGGCGCGCTCTACCGCCAGCACATCGCGGGGGTCAGCCACCACGCAGATGACGTGCTCGTCACGCTTATGGTCGGCGCAGATGGGGCAGAGGCCGCCAGCCGTCAGCGAGCAGCACACGGGGCAGAGGGTCACGCTGCGCTTGGCGTCCATGATGGCCTCGGCGAACTCTTGCGCTTCACTTTGGGGCAGGTTCAACACATGGAAGGCGAGGCGCTGTGCCGACTTGCCGCCGATGCCGGGCAGGCGGGCAAACTGCTCCACCAGACGCTCTAAGGGTGCGGGGAAGAATTCCATAGACATTAGCCTCTCAGTTCCTTAATTTTCGCCGCAATATCGGCAGCTTTATACACGGCGCTGCCGGCAACCAGCACGTTGGCGCCGCTGTGGACGCAGAGGGGAGCAGTGGCCGTATCCACACCGCCGTCCACCTCCAGCTCGCAGGTGGGGTTCATAGCGTCAATATAGCCGCGGATGGTCTCCACCTTGGGCATCATGTCCGCCATGAACTTCTGACCGCCAAAGCCGGGCTCAACGGTCATGACGAGGATAATGTCGCACAGCTCAATAAAGGGCAGCACGGCGGAGGCGGGGGTCTTGGGCTTGACCACCACGCCTGCTTTCTTACCCTTGGCGCGGATAAGGCGCAGGGCTTCGAGGGTGTTCTCCTCGGTATCGGACTCCACATGGCAGGTGACGATGTCGGCGCCAGCGTCGCAGAACTGCTCCACGTAGCGGACAGGACGGTCAATCATCAGATGGACATCGAGAGGCAGGGTGGTGGTGGGGCGCAGGGACTTCACCACGGGGATGCCGATGGTGATGTTGGGGACGAAGAGACCGTCCATCACGTCCACATGGACATAGTCGGCGGTGGCGATCTTCTCAATGTCGCGCTGGAGATTGGCAAAGTCAGCAGAGAGGATAGAAGGTGCGATCTTAACCATAATGTGACTCCTTTTTTCTTGCCGCACAAGGGACTGTGGGGCGTCATACAATAGGTGTGAGGGCTGCACCGCGGGCAGCGTCTTTTCAGATAGGGGGTCGGCGGGAGGCGTTCTCGCCGATCCCCATTGTATACCAGTCTTATTATACCAGTGCCGCTGGGCAAATGCAATTGGAGGGGCAAAATTTGTCCAATTTGTTAATTTTCTGTCCTCACCCTTTACCTTTGGGAGGAATTGGGATAAAATGTAACCTTGTAAAGCTGCGGGCAGCGTTCTGCCTGCGTGAAACGAGGGGAAGATATGAGTTTCTTTCAAAAAATACGCAACGGTTTGAGCCGTTTTATGTATGGGCGCAACGGCGCAGATCACCTGTCGCTGGCGACCCTTTGGGCAGCCATTATTTTGGATGTGGTGAACGCCATTTTCAAATTGCCCGATTTCGTGGAGGGGATCATCGGCTTTCTCTCCACGGTGCTGCTCCTTTTGACGCTGCTGCGTATTTTCTCCCGCAAGCTGGAAAAGCGCCGCGCGGAAAACGCGTGGTTTTTGCAGAAGATCTGGTGGCCTGTGAAGGGTAAGCTGAATCAGAATAAGCAGCAGCGACAGGATAAGGATCATAAATATTTCACCTGCCCCAATTGCCGCGCCGTGTGCCGCGTGCCTGTGGGAAAGGGGAAGATCGTCATCACCTGTCCCCGCTGCCGCGGTGAGATCCACGGGAGAAGCTGAGAGATGAAAGCGGTATTTTTTGATTTGGACGGAACGCTCCTCGGTATGGACATGGAGACCTTCGTCATGGGCTACCTCAAGGAGCTTTGCAAGATGGCAGCCCCCTTGGGCTATGAGGCCAAAGCCCTCAACGATGCCATGTGGGCCTGCACGGGCACCATGATAAAAAATGACGGCGCGGTGACCAACAAGGAGCGGTTTTGGACGGAGTTTGCCAAATTCTTCGGCGAGAAGGTCTATGAGGACATGCCCGCCTTTGATGCGTTCTACGCCAACGAGTTTCACCGCGTGAAGGATGTGTGCTGCGGCGATGGTGAGGCTGCCCGCGCTGCCGTGGCGGCGGCACGGGAATGGGCGGATGTGGTGGTGCTGTCCCCCAACCCCATCTTCCCTCCCGCGGCGGTGGAGAGCCGACTCAGCTGGGTGGGGCTCAAGGCCGAGGATTTTGATTACATCACCACCTATGAAAACTCCACCCTCTGCAAGCCCAATCCCGCCTATTACCATGAGATCATGGGCAAGCTGCATTTGAAGGCAGAGGATATCCTCATGGTGGGCAAC
>JAZQMH010000064.1:0-14730 GCA_045543255.1 Vescimonas sp. | reverse complement strand
AGTCCAACTTCTGCGCAGGCGTGTACTTGGATGACGACTATGCCGCTGTGGCGGTGTGCGACATCTCCACCGGTAAAGCCCACGCCACCGCCTTTGCTGGCCCTGACCGCGCGGCACAATTGCAGAATGAACTGGGCCGCTTTGCCCCCGCCGAGGCAGTGATGAACGAGGGCGCGTATTTCTGCGAAAGCCTCCGCACGTTCTTAAGCGACAAGCTCTCCTGCTATGTGGAAAAGCTGCCCAATCACCGCTTTGCCATCGAGGGTGCGGAAAAGCTCTCTCGCCGTCAGTTCGGTGATGATACCATCGCACGTCTCCCCCGCGATAACCCCGCCCTGCTGCCCGCACTGGGGGCGCTGCTGGGCTATCTCCACGAGACGCAGAAAACTGACCTGTCCCACATTGATGATTTGGAATATTACCGCCGCGGGCAGTTCATGGAGTTGGATTTCACCGCACGCCGCAACTTGGAGCTGACGGAAACTCTTCGCAGCAAGGAGAAGAAGGGCTCCCTCCTGTGGGTGCTGGATAAGACTAAGACCGCCATGGGTGGGCGTATGCTCCGCTCTTGGCTGGAGCGCCCCCTCCTCAACGTCACCGCCATCGAGCGCCGCAGCGGCGCAGTGGCAGCCCTCGCCGAAAACACCGTGGCTCGTGAGGAGCTGATCCTCACCCTTGCAGGCATCTCCGACATGGAGCGCTTGGTGGGCCGCATTGTTTACGGCAGCGCGGGAGGCCGCGACTTGGCATCCCTCCGCAGCGCAATGGAGTCTTTGCCCATGGTGAAGGCGCAGCTGTCTGCCTTCCCCAAGGGTCGCCTCCATGAAATCGGCGAGCAGCTGGATGACCTTAACGATTTGTGCAGCGACATCGCCATGACGCTGGTGGACGAGCCCCCCTTCTCTGTCCGCGAGGGCGAGTTGATTCGTGACGGCTTCGACAGTGAGGTGGACCGCCTCCGCACCATTCTCCACGGCGGCAAGGATATTATCATCAACATGGAGGCCGCCGAAAAGGAACGCACGGGTATCCGTACGCTGAAAATCGGCTACAACAAGGTCTTTGGCTACTATATCGAGGTGTCCAATTCCTTCAAGGAACTGGTGCCCGAGACATACATCCGCAAGCAGACGCTGGTGAACGGCGAGCGCTTCATCACCCAGGAGCTGAAGGATTTGGAGCACGACATCCTCTCGGCAGAGGGGCGCGTGACGGCGCTGGAATATGAGCTGTTCACCAAGCTGCGCCTCCATGTGGCGGCGCAGGCACAGCGTATTCAGACCGCCGCGGCACTGATTGCCGAGCTTGACTCCCTCTGCTCCCTCGCCGCCGTGGCAATGAAGTATAATTACTGCCGCCCCGTGGTGGACGAGAGCGGTGTCATTGAAATTCACGAGGGGCGTCACCCTGTGGTGGAGCGGATGCGAAGCGACACCCTCTTCGTACCTAATGACACCTACATGGGGGCACAGAGCGACCGCGTGGCCATCATTACAGGCCCTAACATGGCGGGTAAATCCACCTATATGCGACAGGTGGCGCTCATTACCCTCATGGCGCAGGTGGGCTCTTTCGTCCCCGCCAAGGCCGCACATATCGGCGTGGTAGACCGCATTTTCACCCGCATCGGCGCAAGCGATGATTTGAGCGCAGGTCAATCCACCTTTATGGTGGAGATGACGGAGGTCAGCGATATTTTGAAGTCCGCCACCGCCAACTCCCTCCTCATTCTCGATGAGATCGGGCGCGGTACCTCCACCTTCGATGGCATGTCCATCGCCCGCCCGGTGCTGGAATACTGCGCCGATAAGAAGAAGTTGGGTGCAAAAACCCTCTTTGCCACCCACTATCACGAGTTGACGGCGCTGGAGGGCACGATGCCCGCCGTGAAGAACTACAACATTGCTGTCCGCGCACGGGGGGATGACATCGTATTCTTGCGGAAAATCATCCCCGGCGGCGCTGACCGCAGCTATGGTATCGAAGTTGCCAAGCTGGCGGGGCTGCCCAAGCAGGTGGTGGACAACGCACGCATTATTTTGGAAGAACTGGAACAGCAGGCAGGCAAGCCCCAGCGCCCCGTGATTTCCGAGGATGACCAAGTCTCCTTGGAGGCACTGGGGGAGAGCGCCGTCATTGATGCTTTGCGCCGCACACAGGTGGACACCCTGTCCCCCTTGGAGGCGCTAAACCTGCTGTATGAATGGAAGCAGAAATTGCAGTAAGGAGGAGTTTATGCCTCATATCCAATGTCTGCCGCCCCATGTGGCGGACTTGATCGCCGCAGGCGAGGTGGTGGAACGCCCCGCCAGCGTGGTGAAGGAGCTGGTGGAGAACGCCATTGACGCCGGAAGCTCCGCCATTGTGGTGGAGATCCAAAACGGCGGCATGACCTATATCCGCGTCAGCGACAACGGCTGCGGCATTGCCTATGACCAGCTGCCCACGGCCTTTTTGCGCCCCGCCACCAGTAAGCTCCGCACTGCCAACGTTTTGAGCGCCATCGGCCCACTGGGCTTTCGCGGTGAGGCACTGGCTGCCATTGCCGCCGTCAGCCGCGTGGATATTTTCTCTCGCGCCGAGGGCAGTACGGCAGGCGGCTCGCTCCACATCGAGGGCGGCGCAGCGGAGGATGTGACGGAGACAGGTGCGCCGCAGGGCACTACCATCTGCGTCCGCGACCTCTTCTATAACACTCCCGCCCGCATGAAGTTCATGAAAAAGGACAGCGCTGAGAGCGCCGCCATTTCCGGTGTGGTGCAGCATTTGGCGCTGAGCCATCCCCATATCTCCTTCAAGCTCATCCGCGACGGACAGGAGACTCTCCACACTCCCGGTGACGGGCAGCTCTATTCCGCCATTTACGCCGCTATGGGCCGTGATTTCGCCCTGTCCCTGCTGCCCATCGAGGGTCGCGGCGGCGAGGTGGAGGTGAAGGGCTTCATCACCAAGCCCCTCAATTGTCACGGCAGCCGCGGTAAGCAGGTGCTGTTTGTCAACGGGCGCTTTGTGAAGTCCCAGCTTTTGACGGCAGCACTGGAGGAGGCCTATAAAAATCAGATGATGAAGGGCAAGTTCCCCGGCTGTGTCCTCCATGTGACGCTGCCGCCTGAGATGGTGGATGTGAATGTCCATCCCGCCAAGACGGTGGTGAAGTTCGTCTCCGACAAGGCGGTATTTGATGCCGTCTACTACACGGTGCTGGACACCCTCAACGGGGAAAAGCGCCCTGTGAAGGAAGAAAAGCCCCAGCAGCAGAATTTTTACCGCTCCATGACGGCGGAGGAGTTCCGCGCCAAGAGTGCTGCTGAGACGAAAAAGCCCTTGGGCAGCTACACCACCGCCCAGCGCAGCACCCCCGTCAGCGCGCCTGCGGCAAAGCCTATGACTGCACCCGCGCCTGCACCAAAAAGCGCTCCTGTGCGCCCTGCGGCAGAGACGCTCTTCGTCCGCGATGTAGCCCAGAAGGGTAAGCCCTTCACCTACACCGCAGGCACGAAACGCTATGAAATTACCCCGCCCAAGGCAGAAGAGGCGAAGCAGGAAACGCTGCCTCTGCCTGTTGTGGAAACGCCCGCCCCTGTGGAGGTGCAGGAGACGATGCTGCCCAAGGAAGCCCCGTGGCGCATGGTGGGCGAGGTGCTGAAAACCTACATCATCTGCGAGGACGAACAGGAAAACGTGTGGCTCATCGACAAGCACGCCGCCCACGAGCGGCTGCGGTTCGATGCGCTGAAGGCCGCTGACCATCCCGTTATGTCCCAGCCGCTGCTGACACCTTTGACGGTGTCGCTGGAGGCGGAGAGCTACGCCGCCGCGGTGGAGAACTTGGACACATTGGAGCGCTTCGGCTTTGTGTGTGAGGACTTTGGCAGCGGCACGCTGCTGATTCGCGAAATCAGCACAGAGGTGCGCTTGGAAGATGCCGCCGCCACGGTGGAGGAACTGAGCCAAAAGCTGGCAACTGGCCGCGCCGACCCCGCCGCCGCACGGGATGAACTCTTGCACACCATGGCCTGCAAGAGCGCCATCAAGGCGGGCATGACCACCGACACCAAGGAATTGCAGGCACTGGTGGAGAAGGTGCAGGCGGGCGAAATTCTCTATTGCCCCCACGGCAGACCCGTAAAGCACAAGTTGAGCAAATACGAAATCGAGAAGCTATTTAAGCGCGTATAAGGAGAAAACAAGATGGCGACAGTCCTCTGCGTGGTGGGTCCCACCGCCTCGGGAAAAACGAAAATGGGTGTAGCGCTGGCACAGCGTTTTAACGGCGAGGTGGTCAGCGTGGACTCCATGCAGCTCTACCGCGGTATGGAGGTGGGCACAGCTGCCCCTACCCTCGAGGAGATGGCGGGCATCCCCCATCACATGGTGGGCATCGCCGAACCTACAGAGAACTGGTCGGTGGCGAAATACGTTGCTGAGGCGGACAAGAGGGTGCAGGACATTCTCGCCCGCGGCAAGCTGCCCGTACTGGTGGGCGGCACGGGGCTCTATTTGGATTCCCTCGTCCGTGGCATCGACTTTGCCGCAGGAGAGCAGGGCGGGGAGCTGCGCCTAAAACTGCAAGAGCGTCTCGCCAAGGAGGGCGCGGAAGCGCTGCTTAATGAGCTGCGCGCCATCGACCCCGAAGCGGCGGCAAAGCTCCATCTAAAAGATGAAAAGCGCATTGTGCGGGCGTTGGAGGTCTACTACGAAACAGGCCGCACCATCACCGAACACGATGCCGAAACGAAGAAACAACCCCCTCGCTACGATGCCCTCTACATCGGTCTCGACTTTGAAAACCGCGATGACCTCCGCGCACGCATTGATACGCGTGTGGAGCAGATGGTGGAACTGGGGCTTTTAGAGGAAGTGGAAGCTCTCCTCGCCTCCGATGCCGATCACCGCGCCACCGCGTGGCAGGCCATCGGCTACAAGCAGTTCCTCGCCGTGGCTGAGGGAAAAGCCACGGTGGCAGAGGCCATTGAAGAGGTGAAGCTCCGCTCACGGCAGTACGCCAAGCGGCAGCTGACGTGGCTAAGGCGCAACGAGAACATTTTTTGGGTACGCTGGGAAAAAGAGCCGAATTTCCCCGCGGGGCTCCAAAAAGCGACAGAATATCTCCTGCAAAATGGATTAGGATGAACCTCGGCAGGGCTTGTCCCTGCACATACATAGAAACGAGGACATCGCCATGCAGAAAAATAATCTTCAGGACACTTTTTTGAACCGCGCAAGAAAGCAGGCTGTGCCTGTGACCATGTTTTTGATGAACGGCTTTCAGCTGCGAGGGGTCATTACGGGCTTTGACAGCTTTGTGGTGATTCTGGACAGCGAGGGAAAACAGCAAGTTATCTACAAGCACGCCATCTCCACCATCGTGCCCATACGGGGCATTTCCTTAGCGGAGGAGGCGGCAACGTAAGGAGTACGCAATGAAAACCACGCCCATCTTCAAAATACTCTCCGCTGCCGTATTGCTGGCAGTGGTGTTCTACTTCGTGGTACAGGGCTACCGCTATTTCTCCGACCCCATCAATACCACCTATGTCTACGCCTCCCGTGAGTGGGACGCCATTGAGACGGAGGGGTATCTGGTGCGGGAGGAGGAGACCTTCCACAGCGGCCTTACGACCCTGCACCACACCCTCACGGAGGGACAGAAGGTGGGCAAGAATCAGACGCTGGCTATCGCCTTTACCGACAGCGGCGCCCTGACCCGTGTGGAGCAGCTCCAGTCGTTGGAATTGCAGGCCCAGCAGCTGTCCTTCGCATTGGAGTCTTTCTTGGACGGCGACGCGGCGCTGAAATTGGACGACAATATCCGCGAGGACTTGACCTCTCTCCATCAGTCCATCTCCACAGGGGATTATTCTCAGGGTGAGGACAGCCGCGCCGCCCTGAAGGCGGCCATTTTGAAGCGGGATTACACCTACACCTCCCAAGAGCAGATCGAGCAGGATCTGGAGGCGGTAGAGGCGCAGATCGCGGAGAAAGAGGCCTCGCTGAACGGCACGGACATTACCGCGCCACGCAGCGGTGTCTATTCCGCTGTTTGTGACGGCTACGAGGCGGTGCTGCGGCCCGAGATGATGGAGACGGTCACTCCCGCTACCTTTGCCAATCTCCGCGCCGAGGCGTATCAGGCAAACGTGGGCAAGCTCATCTACGGCGATGTGTGGTATTACACCACCGTCATTACCGAGGAGCAGGCGCTGCTGCTGGAAGATCGAACCAGGGTGACGGTGCAGTTTGCCAAGGGCTTTACCGAGCCTTTTACCATGTATATTAAGCACATTTCCGAGCCAGAGGGCGGCAAGTGTGTGCTGTGGCTCAGCTGCGATGAATATATGTCTCAGACTACGCTGCTGCGGCAGCAAACTGCCACGCTGCTGCTGAAGGAATACGAGGGTCTGCGTCTGCCCGATAAGGCACTGCGTGTCAACGAAGAGGGCAAGACGGGCGTATATTGCGTCATCGGTGCCCGCGCCCGCTATAAGGGCGTGGCGGTGGTCTACCACGGCGAGGATTACGTTCTCGTCACCCCCACCGACACAGGCAGTACGAACCTGCTGCGGCAGGGCGATCAGGTGATCGTCACGACGGCAGAACTTTATGACGGCAAGGTCATCGGATAAAAGAGAAAGAGGGAAACACTATGTCTATTAAAGAGAACATCGCCTATATCCGCGCACAGATCGACGAGGCTGCCCGCGCAACAGGGCGCACAGGTGCCGACATTACGCTGGTGGGTGCCAGCAAGATGAACGATGCCGCCGCCTGCCAAGAGGCCATCGCCGCAGGCATCGACGTGCTGGGCGAAAACCGCGTACAGGAGATGACGGAGAAGCTGGGGCAGAATGCCTATGACGGCGCGCCCCTCCATTTCATCGGCCACCTCCAGCGCAACAAAGTCAAGCAGGTGGTGGGCAAGGTGGCCCTTATCCAGTCTGTCAGCTCCCTTGCCCTTTTGGACGAGATCGAGAAGGTGGCGGCCAAGATGGATTTGGTGCAGGACATCCTCTTGGAGGTCAATGTGGGCGGTGAGGAGGCCAAGTCGGGCTTTGCTCCCGAGGAGGTATTCGATGCTGTGCGCTATGCCCGCACGCTGCCTCACATCAGTCTCCGTGGCTTGATGACCATACCACCCATTGCGGTGGAGCAGGGTGCGAACATACCATATTTTGATAAAATTCGCGCGCTTTTTGTTGACATAAGCGAGAAAATGTACGATAATAAATGGGAGTATATCTCCATGGGCATGAGCGACGATTACGCTGAGGCGGTTCGCTGCGGTGCCAACATGGTACGGGTAGGTTCGGCCATCTTCGGAGCGCGAAACTACACCAAATAAACGATACGGGAGGGCTATGCTATGGGTTTCATGGACGAGCTGAAGAAGATCATTCACCCCTACGATGACGAGGATTACGATTACGAAGAAGAGTTGGAAGTGACCGAGCGCGCCGAGAGCCGCGCCACCATTTTTGATGAGCGCCGCGAGGAGCGCAGAAGTGAGGATCGCCACAATAAGGTGGTGAACATCCACGCTACCGCCGCACTGAAGGTGGTGCTGGTGAAGCCCGAGCGCTTTGAGAACGCCAGCGAGATCGCCGATCACCTCCGCGAGAAGCGCACGGTGGTGCTGAATCTGGAGTCCACCAATAAGGATGTGGCACGCCGCCTCATCGACTCCCTCTCCGGCGTGGCCTATGCCGGCGAGGGCAAGATCAAGAAGGTCGCCGCCAACACCTACATCATCACGCCCTACAGCGTGGACATCATGGGCGATCTCATTGACGAGCTGGAAAATAACGGTCTGTACCTGTAATGCAGATGCAGCGATAACGGAGGGATAGAGCATGTTTACACCCCAGGAAGTTTCCGAGAAAGTATTCCCTAAAGCCTCCTTTGGCTCCGGCGGTTATGCCATGAGCGCTGTGGACGAGTTTCTCGACACACTGACGGAGGATTATACGGCGCTGTATAAAGAGAATGTGGCGCTGAAGGCAAAGCTGAAGGTGCTGGCAGAGAAGGTGGAGGAGTATCGCGCCACCGAGGATGCCATGCGCTCCACGCTCCTGACGGCACAGCGTATGGCTGCCAAGCTGGTGCAGGAAGCACAGGAGGAGAAGGATAACCTCCTCAACGAGGCCCGCGCCCAGCACGCCGCCGAGATCCGCGTTCTGGACGATGAGACCAACGTGGCAAAGCAGAAGCTGGCCCTTGCCCAGCAGAATCTGGCTGACTTCATCCAGCGCAGCCGCGCCCTTTGCGAGGAGCACGCCGCCTTCCTCACCTCTCTGCCTGAGCTGGTGCCCGCCGTGGAGGCTGCGCCTGTTGTTGCCGCTCCTGTGGAGAGCGACCTGCAGAAGGATATTCTCAGCGTGTTTGACGTTGTGGAGCCCGCTGTGGACGAGGATCCCACTGTGGTGATGGAGCCTGTGCAGTTTGAGGCCGCCGAGGAAGTCGCCGCCCCCGACGCCGAGGAGATCGTGGACGACTATACCGACGATGTGATCCCCAGCGATTTTAAGCTGAGCCTGGACGAGCTGAAGTTCGGCCGCAATTATAGCGCCGAGGACTAAATCATTATGAAGGATAAGCCCATCATTGCCCTGCTGTACGACTTCGATAGAACGCTGTGCACGCAAGACATGCAGAACTATACCTTCATTCCCTCTTTGGGCTATACCCCTGCCCAGTTTTGGCAGAAGGCCAACACCTTCGGCTGGGAAAACCACATGGACGGTCTCTTGGCCTACATGTATACCATGATCGAGGAGTGTCGGGCCCAGGGTATCACCCTTGATCGGGAGTATCTGCGCCGCTGCGGTGAGGCCATCGAGCTGTTCCCCGGCGTGAAGGAGTGGTTTGCCCGCATCAACGCCTTTGGCGAAGAGCAGGGTGTGACGGTGGAGCACTATGTGCTCTCCTCCGGTCTTACGGAGATCATTGCCGGCAGCGGCATCGCCCACGAGTTCAAGAAGGTTTACGCCTGTGAGTTTTTCTACCGCGACGGCAAGGCCTGCTGGCCCAAGCTGGACGTCAACTTCACCAACAAGACCCAGTTCGTCTACCGTATCAACAAGGGCGTGCTGGATGTGAGCGACGACCGCCGCTTGAACGACTCCATGCCGGACGATTCCAAGCGCGTGCCCTTCACCAATATGATCTATTTTGGTGACGGCCTTTCCGATGTGCCCTGCATGAAGATGATGCGCTCCTATGGCGGACAGGCTATCGCCGTGTATCAAGAGGGCAACCGCGCCGCCGTGGAGGATCTACTGGCCAAGGGCCGCGTGAACTTCATCTTCCCCGCCGATTACCGTGAGGGTACGGCGTTGGATACCACGGTGAAGAACATCCTCCGCAGAATGGCCATCACCGATGCCCTGACCGCGGAGAACGAGCGCCAGCTCCGCTCCATCGGGCAAGGGATCCTGCCTTATCAAGAGACACTGTTTGAATGAATAAAAAAGAAGCTCCCCCATGGGGAGCTTCTTTTTTGCTTGCTTACTTCTTATTGTTGCGGAGCATGAGGATCACCAGCACGATGATGGCGATCACCGCCACCACGATCAGGCCGATCATCAAGCCCATGTTCATGCGGTCGCCCGTCTTGGGAGCAGGCGCGATCAGCAAAATTTCCTCTGCCCACGCGCTCACCGTCAACAGCGCCACCAGCAGGGCGCTGAGCACCATCTTACATACAGCTTTCATCTCAGTTCCTCCTTACAGATAATTCAGGGGGTCGACATAGGTTCCGTAGTATTTCACAGCGAAATGGCAATGGTTGCCGGTAGAGATACCGGTAGAGCCCATGCGGGCGATCTGCTGTCCCTTATAGACGTGGTCACCCACGCTGACCAACAAGGAGCTGTTGTGTCCATAGATGGTCTGGAAGCCGTTGCCGTGGTCAATGGTGACAGCGTAGCCAAGGCCGCCTTGCCAGCCGGAGGCGATCACGGTGCCGCCGTCGCTTGCGTAGATGGGTGTACCGTAGCCGTTGGCGATGTCGATGGCGCCGTGGTTGGTGCTGGCGCCGGCGGTAGGTGCGCGGCGGGGACCAAAGAAGGACGTCAGCGTACCGTAACAGGGCCAGCGGAAGCTGCCGGTGGGGAACCAGCTGGGACGGGGGATCGTGCCCCGTGCCTGCAATTCCGTAACAGGGTCGGTGAGCATCACCGATGCCACCGTTTCGCGGTCGGTCTCTTCACCGTTGATGTACGTCACGTTGGCCATTACGTCCGCTTTTCCGTACTGACCGGGGGAGAGGACCTCATAATCGCCCTGATACATGGAGTCATCGTCTTCATACTCCACGTCAAAGGGTACGTCGATCACATAGCGCTGGCGCTCCACGTTCACCACCGTCAGGTAGGGGACAGCGTTGGAGATGGTCAGCACGTCGCCTACACGCAGCAGGTCGATGTCGTAGCCGGGGTTCATATCCATCAGCTGATCCAGCGTCATTTCGTAGAGCTCTGCGATGTAATAATAGCTGTCGCCGGCCTCCACCGTGTAGGTGACTTCGCCGGACTTGGTCTCGTTAAGGATCTCCGCGATCTTGCCAAGGTTCATCACCAGGGAAGAATCCACGTACCCCTCAACGATCTCCACATTTTCCTTAAAATAGCACTCCACCGTATCGGCAGTTACATAGCTGCGGGTCAGCTGATCCAGCAGCTCTTCCAAGGCGCCGGCAAAGGTGGTGGCGGCAATGGGCTCACCGTCGATCACGATGGTATAGCCATAGTCCACCACGCCCAGCTCCTCGGAGAGGTTTTCGGCAAGAACTTCCTTGCTGTCCACCTCGCTGCGGGGCACAACACCGATAACGGTGTCGAGCTTCGCCTCATCCACACGGTAGCTCTGATCCTGCAGTGTCTCGCGGGTGATGGTCTCCACATCCTCCACCACGGCGCTGACGGCATTAAAGCCGGACACCGTACCTAAGGCCGCACCGTCATAGGTAGCCGTCGTACCCACCGTGTAGAAAGAAAGCACCGCGCAGATACCGACCACCACCAATGCACCGCTGAGGAAGGCCACAGGGTGGAGGCGCTGGTGTTCGCCTGCAGAATTGTTTTTCCGCTTGGTGATACGCTTAAGGCGGCGATGGCTGAAAATACCGGTAATGGCTGCGCCGAGACGGGGCAGGCTGCCGGCAAGGAAAAGGCACAGCTGGGCAAGGCCAAACTCCGACTCGGGGAAATGGCGGCGGCGCGTCTCCCTGCGCTGATGGCGCAGGTCGCGGCGCAGAGAGCGGAGAAACGACTTGCACTTCTTTCCCGTCTTACCGATCCACAGGGGGATGTTCAGCAGATCTTGAGGCTTATGCTCCTCTATGTAAAACTGCCACGCGCGCAGATTGTCCATCCACATTTTCCACGCCTTTGCCACGGTCATTTTCTGACGGCGGGATTTTGCGGTTTTCTTGTCTGTTGCTTGTGTCATGAGTAAATTCACCTAAAAGTTCCAAATTTGTCACAAAGCATATAATACACAACATTTATCCTTGGGTCAAGTGTAAAATTTTGAATTTTGTGACTTCCAAAATTTACCTGTTTGCAGTACGCCGCTTCCGCAGCGCACTGCATCACGGGAAATTTTATGCCTCGCCGCCGTTGTTTGCCGAGGAGGATTTGTTCTTATTGTGACGGCGTCCGCCACGGTGGCGGGGACGGCGATGGGCGCTGCCGCCCTCGCTCTTTTCCGCCTTGGGGGCAGGGGCTGCCTCCTTGGGCTTGGACTCTGCAGCAGCGGCGTTCTCCGTCTTGGGACGGCTGCCGCCTCTTCTGCGGCGGCGGGAGGTGGTCTTCTCGCCCTGCTCGGCCTTTTCTGCCTTGGGCTGCTCTTCTGCTGCCACAGCGGCAGTCTCGCCGGCGGTCTTATTCTTATTGCGGCGACCGCCACGGCTGCGGCGGCGACGGCTGCGCTCTTCGCGGACAACCTCTTCCTCGGCGGCAGCGGTCTCCTCAAGGATGGCGGGGATAATGGGCTCGGCGGACTCCACAGGCTCCACATAGCGCTCGGGGCGCTTGGTGGGGATCTCGATGCCGTCGCGGCTGCCCTTGCCGTTGCGCAGCACCTGCACCTCGCAGTTGCGGTAGGTGCGGGGCTGTTCATTCTTATCGTCAAGACGGACCGTTACCGTCTCTTTCAGCAGATTCACATCGCTGACATTGCCGGGGCCATCGGGGGTCAGCACGAAAGACTCAGCCTTAGGCATACGGCGCAGGGCATCCTCATAGGCGTCCTGCTCATACTTGAGGCAGCACATCAAGCGACCGCAAGTGCCAGAGATCTTGGTGGGGTTGAGGCTCAAAGACTGGGTCTTGGCCATCTTGATGGAGACAGGGACGAACTCATCCAAATAGGAGGAGCAGCAGAAGGGACGACCGCACATGCCCAAACCGCCCAGCATCTTAGCCTCATCGCGGACACCGATCTGACGCAGCTCGATACGGGAGCGGAACACACCCGCCAGATCCTTCACCAGTTCGCGGAAGTCCACGCGGCCATCGGCGGTGAAGAAGAACAAAATCTTGCTGCCGTCGAAGCTGCACTCCACACGCACCAGCTTCATCTCCAGCTTGTGCTGCTGGATCTTCTTCTGGCAGATCTCAAAGATCTCCTTCTCGCGGCCGCGGTGATAGGCCGCCGTGTGGCGGTCGTTATCGGTGGCGATGCGGATGATGGGGCGCAGGGGCTTGACGACGCTGTCGTCGTTGACCTCGTGGTTACCCTCGGTACACTGACCGAACTCCACGCCCTGTGCCGTCTCTACGATCACATCCTGTCCTGCTTCCACCTGCAGGTCACGGGGATCGAAATAATAGGATTTACTGCCGCTGCGGAAGCGGACAGACGCAACAATGCTCATATAGGATTACTTCCTTTCTTAAAAAGGGGATTTCTTACCGTTTTCCACGAAGCCCACGGCGCAAATCGGGGATCATGGCACCCAACACCGCGCCAACATTCACGTTGTAGCGGCACTCGCTGCGATAGCGGTCAAACACGCTGTTTAAGGCGTTGAGGACAGGAACAGAGAAGCTGCGGCTCAACAGGGCAGCCACCTCGTCACCGCCGATTTTCCCGTTTTTCATCAGCAGCGCCTCGGCGGTGAGATACCACGCGCCATCTACCGTCTCCAGCAGCTCTTCCCGCTTCATGCGGCTGTTCTCCAGCGACACGAGGTGCTGCAGCACAGCATCGTCCCCCTCCGTCAGCACACGGCACAGGGCGGCGGCACGAGCGGACACCTCCTGCTCCTCACCCGTCACGTGCATCTCCACGCAGCGGGAGCGGATGGTGGGCAGCAGCATATGGGCCGTGGGGGTACAGAAGATGAAGGCGGCGTAGGCAGGGCCCTCCTCCACGATCTTCAGCAGTACGTTCTGATCCTGAGGGGTCAGCTGCTTGCAGTCGGGGAAGATGCACACCTTCCGCTCACCCTCGTTGGGGCGGATGTACACATCGCGGCGCACCTGCCGAATATCCTTCACCGACAGGTCGCGGCGCTCCATATCCTGCACCCACACCACATCGGGGTGGATGTCCTCCATGACCTTGCGGCACTGGGGACACTGCAAGCAGGGGCGCTCCCCTTCGCTGCAGCACAGGTGGGCTGCGGCGGCAAAGCGGGCGGCAGCAGCCGTATCCCCGCTGCCTGCCAAAATGATGGCGTGGCTCAGAGTGCGGCTCTTGGCAGCGGCACGGATGGCGGCGGCCCATGTGCTGTTGTAGTGGGCCCGCTGTTCCATACCGCTCCTCCTTGTTTTGCCCATAGGCATACGACTCCAAGTTAAACAGTAGTAGTATACCACAAAAGATGCCCTTACCGCAAGAGAAAGTGCGGCGTAATGACGAAAAAGTTTCAATTCTTATAAAAAAGGAGAAAATATACTTGCTTTTAACGGGAAAGACTTGTATAATAAGGCGGTTGGTGGGAAAATAGGAATGTTTTTTCGCCAAACCCTAACAAGTTTTTAAAAAATTAGGGAAAAACCTAAATATTTTTAGCATATGGAGGAAAAACCAAATGAGCAAGAAGTTCTGCTACCTGTTCACCGAAGGCAACGCATCTATGCGTGAGCTGCTGGGTGGTAAGGGTGCTAACCTGGCTGAGATGACCAACATCGGTCTGCCCGTGCCCCAGGGTTTCACCATCACCACCGAGGCCTGCACCCAGTACTATGAGGACGGCCAGAAGATCAACGATGAGATCATGGCTGAGATCATGGAGTATATTGAGAAGATGGAGGCCATCACCGGCAAGAAGTTCGGCGATCTGGAGAACCCCCTGCTGGTTTCCGTCCGTTCCGGCGCCCGTGCTTCCATGCCCGGCATGATGGACACCATCCTGCACCTGGGTCTGAACGAGGACGTGGTGAATGTTCTGGCTGAGAAGTCCGGCAACCCCCGCTGGGCATATGACTGCTATCGCCGCTTTATCCAGATGTACTCTGACGTCGTCATGGAAGTTGGTAAGAAGTATTTCGAGCAGCTCATCGACGAGATGAAGGAGCGCAAGGGCGTGACGCAGGACGTGGAGCTGACCGCCGAGGATCTGAAGGAGCTGGCTGCTCAGTTCAAGGCTGAGTACAAGTCCAAGATCGGTTCCGACTTCCCCTCCGATCCCAAGGAGCAGCTGATCGGCGCCGTCAAGGCCGTGTTCCGTTCCTGGGACAACCCCCGCGCCAACGTCTATCGCCGCGACAACGATATCCCCTA
>JAZQMH010000063.1:0-18790 GCA_045543255.1 Vescimonas sp. | reverse complement strand
AAGCTGTGGGTGAAGGATGATGGTCAGAACCCCACCGCTTCTCTGAAAGACCGCGCCAGCGCCATGGCAGTTGCCAAGGCACTGGAGGCAGGGGCAGAGACCATCGCCTGCTCCTCCACCGGTAACGCCGCCTCTTCTCTGGCGGGCAATGCCGCCGCAGCAGGCTTAAAGACCTATATCTTCGTGCCCGAGCGCGCCCCCCAGGGCAAGGTGGCGCAGCTGATGATCTTCGGCGCCAATGTCATCTCCGTCAAGGGCAACTATGAGGACACCTTCAAGATGTCCGCCGCCGCCATTGACAAGTACGGCTGGTATAACCGCAACGCCGCCATCAACCCCTATTTGAGCGAGGGTAAAAAGACGGTGGCGCTGGAGATCGCCGAGCAGCTGAACTGGGAGATGCCCGATTATCTCGCCATCTCCGTGGGTGACGGCTGCACCATCGCCGGCGTGTGGAAGGGCTTTAAGGATCTGTACGCCATCGGCTTCATCGACAAGCTGCCCCGTTTGGTCTCCGCCCAGTCCTACGGCTGCTATCCCATCAACCGCGCCATTCAGGACAACGCTCCTTGGGAGCCTATGGAGGAGAACACCATCGCCGACTCCATCTCCGTTGGCGTGCCCCGCAATGCCGACAAGGCACTGGCTGCCATCCGCGAGTCCAATGGTCTCGCTATCTGCGTGACAGATGAGGAGATTCTGGCTGCCCAGCGCTTGCTGGGTAAGACCTGCGGCGTGTTCGGTGAGCCCGCCGGTGTCACCGGCGCGGCGGCGCTGAAGAAGGCCTGCGAGGAGGGTCTTATTCCTGCCGATGCTACCGTGGTTTCCGTGGTGACGGGCAACGGCCTCAAGGATGTTGCCAACGCCATCAAGTCCGCAGGTTCGCCCCTCCACATCGAGCCTGATCTCGATGTGATGGTCAAAGGCTTCGCCGAGCGCGGTGTCGAGGTAAAGTAACTGGCAAAAAGTGAAAACCGCCCTTCGGGGCGGTTTTTTCTGCGTCATATGTTGTAGGGCGGCCTGTACCCCAAGGGCATTTGTTCCGCTGCGCTCCACGGGCATCTTCAGGCCGCTGCGATGGTTGCACGAGGTGCTTGTGGTCGTTGTAGGGGCTGGCGCTTGTCGACGCTGTGAGCGCGTAGCGCGAGGAAGTCCCCTTGGGGGACAGCCCGCAAAATGCGGGGCGTCATTAAATGCCGCTCCCTACAAAGGCTGCTTGAGGTTTCTTGGTCATTTCTTTTTTACACAAAAATTTTTAAGATTTTTCGTCCATTTCGCCCTTTTTCTCCTTGACTTTTTCCCTTTCATAGGGTATGATATTCAAGGTTTGTAAAGCGACTACGCTTTACATAAAGGGGAACTACTTTACAAAAGGGAGGAAAACGCATGAAAAACCAGACGTACCGCATGACGATGCTCTTCGATTTTTACGGCGAGATCCTTACCGAGCGTCAGAAGGAGTTCTTCGATCTGTACTATAACGAGGATCTCTCCCTCGGCGAGATCGCTGAGAACAGCGGCATCACCCGTCAGGGCGTCCGTGACGTGATCGTCCGCGCCGAGGCTGCCATGCAGGAGATCGAGGACAAGACCGGCCTCATCCGCCGCTTCATGCAGATGCAAGGCAAGGTCAGCGCCATCGAGGAAGCTGCCGCCGAGATCCGCAAGCTCAACTATCGCCAGTACGAAAACCCCGAGCTGGATCGTTTGGCAACGATCATCAGCGATAACGCCGCAGGACTGAAGGAGTAAACCATGGCCTTTGAAGGACTCAGCGAAAAGTTAAACGGCATATTTAAGACCCTCCGCGGTAAGGGCCGCCTCAGTGAGAGCGATGTCCGCACCGGTATGCGTGAGGTGCGCCTTGCCCTGCTGGAAGCCGACGTCAGCTACAAGGTGGTCAAGGAGTTTGTTGCTTCCGTCACCGAGCGCTGCGTGGGCAGCGACGTGCTGGACAGCCTCACTCCCGCCCAGCAGATCATCAAGATCGTCAATGAAGAGCTGACCCGTCTCATGGGCACCACCAACGCCAAGCTGACCCAAGCCAACCGCGGCCCTACGGTGGTCATGATGGTGGGTCTGCAGGGTGCAGGTAAAACCACCAACGGCGCAAAGCTCGCCGGCCTCATGCGCCGCTCTTTCAGCAAGCGCCCCCTGCTGGTGGCCTGCGACGTGTATCGTCCCGCCGCCATCACCCAGCTGCAGGTGGTTGGTAAGCAGCTGGACATCCCCGTCTTTGAGATGGGACAGGCCGATCCTGTGAAGATCGCCACCGAGGCGGTGAAGTACGCCGCCGACCACGGTCACGATATGGTGTTCCTCGATACCGCCGGTCGTCTCCACATTGACGAGACGCTGATGGACGAGCTGAAGAATATCAAGTCCGCCGTCCGCCCCAACGAGATCATGCTGGTGGTGGATGCCATGACCGGTCAGGACGCGGTGAATGTGGCCGCCGCCTTTGACGAGGCTTTGGGTATCGACGGCGTGCTGCTGACCAAGCTGGACGGTGACGCCCGCGGCGGTGCTGCCCTCTCTATCCGCGCTACCACCGGCAAGCCCATCAAGTTTGTGGGTACGGGCGAGAAGCTGGATATGATCGAGGCGTTCCACCCCGACCGTATGGCCTCCCGTATCTTGGGCATGGGCGATATGCTCACCTTCATTGAGAAGGCCGAGCAGCAGTACGATGAAAAGCAGGCTAAGAAGCTGGAAGAGAAGCTGAAGAAGAACCGCTTCACCCTCTCCGATTACTTAGAGCAGCTGGAGCAGCTGCAGAACATGGGTGACCTCAATCAGATCGCCTCCATGCTGCCCGGCGGCATGGGCAAGGGTCTCGACATGAGCCAGATCGATGAGAAGAAGTTCGCCCGCACCAAGGCTATTATCCAGTCCATGACCATTCAGGAGCGTGAGAATCCCTCGGTGCTGAACGCTTCCCGCCGCCGCCGCATCGCTGCCGGCTGCGGACAGGAGGTCTCCGATGTGAACCGCCTCATTAAGTCCTACGAGGCCATGCAGGAGATGACCAAGGCCATTTCCCGCGGCAACCTCTCCGCCCTCGGCATGATGGGTCACGGCAAGGGCAAGAAGATGTCCTCTTTTGGACGCAAGAAACGTTTGAAATAAGTGCCAGCGCATTTATGGATGATATACAAAACAAATTTTTAAATTTTGGAGGAAAAATACTATGGTTAAGATTCGTCTGAGAAGAATGGGCGCTAAGAAGGCTCCTTTCTATCGTGTCGTCGTCGCTGACAGCCGCTATCCCCGTGATGGCCGCTTCATCGAGGAGATCGGCATCTACAATCCCTGCGTGAACCCCGCTGAGATCAAGATCGACGCCGAGCGCGCCCGTGAGTGGATCAAGACCGGCGCTCAGCCCACCGACACCGTCCGTGCTCTGCTGAAGAAGGTCGACGTTCTGTAATTCGAGGGCGGCATCGAAATGAAAGATTTGCTGCTCTATATCGCCAGAAGCCTCGTGCAGCAGCCCGATAAGGTCACTGTGACCGAAGTTCAGGGCAGCGACGAGCTGACGCTGGAGCTGCGCGTTGCCCCCGAGGATATGGGTAAGGTCATTGGTCGTCAGGGTCGTATCGCCAAGGAGATCCGCACCCTCGTCCGCGCCTACGCCCAGCGCACAGGCGTAAAAGTTTCTGTGGATATTTGCGATTAATGGAATTACTCCCGAAATCCCTTGTTTCAAGGGCTTTCGGGAGTTTTCTTTTTGTAACCCCCAGGGATTATCCCTGGGGGTTACTCCGCCACCGGAGAGGAGAGCATTTCCTGTGACGTCTATGGTTTTGATGATAATGCAGCGTGTAGTATACTTCGCCATTTCGTGGCTGTTTTTCAAATGCCGGGGGATTATGCCTTCGCTTCAAGATAGTTTTTAAGTTCGCCCCAATTCTCACGGAACAGTCCGGCATCCATCACTTTCAGGTCGGGACAGACGCTAGGAACGAAGTCCATATGGTCCAGAATGTCCTGTTGGAGATTCACGCCCGGAGCAATCTCGGTTACGGTCATCTTTCCGTCAATCAGTTCCATAACACAGCGCTCGGTAACATACAGCACGCGCTGATCGGGCTTGACATGTTTGCCTGCAAAAGTGACTTGCTGTACCTGTTTGAGGAACTTCTTTACAGTACCCTCCTGTTCAATGACTAGCTTGCCATCGCATACGCAAGTCTTTTGTTTACCCATGAAGGTGCCGCAAAACACCACTTTCTTGGTTGCGCTGGTAATGTCGATAAATCCACCGGGTCCGATGAGGCGTGAGCCAAACTTCGAGACATTGATGTTGCCATCTTCATCGCACTCGCCCAAACCAAGGCAGGTCATGTCCAGACCTCCACCGTCGATAATATCGAAAACCGCGTTGTGCTCCAACGTACATTCCGGATTATAGCTGTTGCCAAAGTTGGGTAGCGGGCAAGGAACACCGCCTAGCATGCCGGACTCACTGCACATGGTGACTTGCTCTAGACAGCCCTCTTCTGCCAAAATGTTGCCGACACCGGAGGAGATTCCCACGCCGAGATTTAATACGCCGCCGGGTTGTACCTCCATGGCGCAGCGGCGAGCGATAACTTTTCGCTCGTCCAGAGGCATCGCCGGTAGGGTGCTCACTGGGCGTTTGATTTGGCCGGAGAAGGAGGGCTCCCAATATACACCCTCTGCCTGCCAACAGGATTTGGGATCCTGTGCCTGTACCACATAGTCGACCAATACACCGGGGATCTTGACATCTTTGGGGTTCAGCGAATCTGCCTTTGCCAGATATTCTACCTGCACGATGACAATACCGCCGCTGTTGTGGGTAGCAGATGCCACGGCCAATCCTTCATTGATAATGCTTTCGTTCATAAAGGAGATGTTACCCTTTTCATCGGCCACAGTGCCACGCAGCAGGGCTACATCCACAGGGAAGCTCTTGTAAAACAGATACTCCTCACCGCCGAAGGTAACGATCTCGGCAGCATTCTCTGTGGTTTCCTTATTCATGCGGCCACCCTCGAGGCGAGGATCGATGAAAGTACCCAAACCGACTTTGGTTAGCAGACCCGGGCGACCTGCCGCGATCTCACGCCATAGATTGACTGCTACACCCTGAGGAACGCAGAAGCCTGTGATTTTTCCCTGTGCCGCTAGCTTATTAAGGGCATCGGCACTCATCACATGGGCGCCTGTCCAACGAGTCACAAGCCCTGCGCCGGCCTCCCCCAAACGGGAAGTGCCGCGCACACCTGTAGGCTTTTCCACGCCCTCCGGCATGGGCTGCTTGTCCCAGCCGAGAAACTCGTTACCGTATCCATGGTCGCCCATGGCACTACCCTGCTTGAGATACAAATTTTTCGGGTGTCCCGTCTCCTTGTAACGGTCACGGATGGCGCAGCCGATCTCCTCGGCCCAGCCGGAAACACCCATACCGGCCACCGCGATGGTGGCGTTGTCGGGGATCAGCGAAGCAGCCTCTGCTGCGGTAATGAATTTTGCCATGTTTTCTCCTATCTGCCGCTTAACAACGACTTTACAAACCGATGTGATGGTGTTATATGATAAAATTGTACAGACCTGTACCGTGAAATTCCTCGGTGGATTCTCCTGTATCAGTCGAGTTTACTGCACACTTTGCGGTAAACTAGCGTTGCGATCACGAAGGTAAGACCATCGGAGATTACCTGCGCTAAAACGAGGCCGTGCAACTGAAACAGACTGTTCATGATGAAGATAATGGGGATGGCAAACAGCCCCTGTCGAAAGATACCCAACAGTAGGGACTCTTTTCCTTTCCCCATAGCCTGCAGGCAATAGATTTTTTGAAAGTTAGAGATCATAAGGGGCGTTGCAAGGCAGGCGATCCGCAGAAAAACAGTACCGAAGGCAATGGTTGCCTCATCCTTGATAAACAGCCATATGATCTGAGGTGCGAACACCTCAAACAACATGATGCAGACACCAGCAATCATCATGCCGGAAATTTGCGCCCGCTTGACAAAGCTCTTCATACGGGAGTAATTTTTCGCGGCATAATTGTAAGAGACAAGAGGCATCATACCCTGACACAAACCCATGCCGATATCCAGAGGGATCATGTCGATTTTCTGCACAATGCCATAGGCCGCCAGCTCAATATCTCCATAGTCGGAGGTGAGGTTATTTTTGATGATGTGGCTGATATTTGCAAGCATCGCCGTCAGCGCAGAGGGCAAACCTACGGCGAACACCTCAATGACCAATTTTTTCTCGATGTGTATGTATCTCGGTGAGAGAGACAGAATGGTTTCCCCTCGCAATCGGAAATAGATAAAGAGAAAATATACGAGGGTGAGTACATTAGAGCACAATGTAGCGATCGCTGCACCTACAACCTCGTTTCCTGGGGGGAGGAGCACAAACATGAACAGCGGGTCAAGCACAATATTGGCAATTCCGCCCATGGCGATGCCGATGCCGGATTCCTTGGAATAGCCGATGCTGCGCAGTAGAAACGACATGGTCATGCCTACCGTGGAGGGAATGCCTCCTATGATCACCACCCAGAACAGATATTTGGAGGCGTATCCAATCGTGTTATCGGAGGCACCCAGCAACCGCGCAAGCGGTTCAGTGAATAGCAGGCAAACAAAAGAATAGACGAAGGCGAGCGCGAGGGAGCCGTAAAGGCTGAACACACCCACACATTTTGCCTTGTCACTGCGCTTTTCCCCCAATAAGCGGGACATGAGACTACCGCCGCCTACACCGAAAAGATTGGATAGAGAGGTGAGGATAAAAAACAGGATACTGACCACACTAGCTGCTGCCACCTTGTAGGGATCGTTGGTCATTCCGATGAAGAAAGTGTCGGCAAGATTGTAGATCATGGTGATCAGCTGGCTGAAGATAGTGGGGATGGCCATTGTCAGCAGGGCGCGTCCCACTGGCACAGTTTCAAACAGTGCCGTTTTATCCGTCCCCAGAGAGACGGAAGACCTGAGTTTGTGTTCTTTCATGGTTCGTGTTCTCCGCAACTGAGAAAGCACACCTTCTCCATGTGGGGAAGGTGTGCTTTTTTTCGGTCATAGTACTTCCCGCAATACCCTTATGATAGGACTCCTCCCTAAGGGGCGATACCGGCAGCAGTATCACGGAAAGAGTCTGCCTATGCTGCCAAACAACGGATTAATAGACGATGTATTCCGGCTTGGGGGAGGGATAGTCCTGCACGAGGGCATCCCAATCCTTGGGTAGGTGCAGCTTCACCGTGGCAGGGCCGCCATGGTCGCCGCCGCCTACCAGCGCGGAGCAGAAGCCACTGCCGGCTACGCAGATCATCATATGTTCGGTACTCCAGTATTGGCGCATGGAGGCACCGTCGTTTACCGGCAGTACAACGCCGCGTTCGTGGTGATTGCCCTTGACCCAGTTGACTTTGCTCTTGTTGGCGGGGGCACGGCAGTACTCCACCACATAGTCCATGATCTGCTCCTTGCTATAACCGGATGCGGCCAGCACCTTGGCGTGGCTCTCCGGCACCAGATAGCAACAGCCGGGATCGAAACCCAGATCGTTGCACACGCAGAAGCGGGGCAGCATGGTCTCTGTGGTGCGCTCAAAGAAGCCGTAGCGCTCCTGGGGCCAGAACATGGTCACGGCACTATCGTCGGGAGCGAGGCCCTTCTGTACATGGATGGCGGGCCAGGGGCTGTTTTCCTCGTCCTCGCCGATGCACATACCCATGCGGCCCTCGTGGCCGATGCCCGCCAGATCCTCCAGCTTGGGTCGGTTGCCGGAGAGATTCATAATAATGTAGGCAATCGCCCGGCCAATGGTGGCGCTGGCCTTAGTGTACTGGCTGAGGACACCAGCACCGGTCTCGATGCCGATGGCGTTGCGGATGGGACCATTGATAATGGCCAGCGGACCCCAGCTGCCGCGGCTGCTGGTGTAGCCCTCCAGATGGATACAGGGATCCGCCATAGCTTCTACAGCACCGATGACCACCGGCAGATAGGTAGGCAAACAGCCGGCCATTACGGCATTGATGGCAATCTTCTCCACCGTGGCCTTACCCAGCATGGGGGGGAGTTTGGCAACTACATAGTCGGCAGGCAGATCGGTGCCCCGTAGCATCTCTGCCACCGCTTCGCGGGTGGGGGGGATAATGGGGCTGCCATTTGTCCAGCCGTAGTGATAGAAAATCTGATTGATCTCCTCCAGCGTACCGGTAAAGGTTGCGTTGGCCATGGAGTTGTCCTTGTGGATTACTGATTGCTCCAGTTCAGACAGAGGAGAGGTCAAAGCCTGCACGATTTCATCTAGATGGGCGGCGATATGGGGCGTCAGCTCCCGTTGGATAAAGGCCTCGTCCAGATGAGGGATGAAGGACATATCCTTGATATCGGTAAGTACATAACGCAGGTGGGGAACGCCGCGACAGGCGGCACCGCGGATAGTGGTGCCCACAAAATCTTTATCCGAGACCATGACACAGGGCTTGCCCATCTTCTCAATCAGCGCACTGTTATAGGAACAGAACAGGGCGCAGGAGCCCATGTCACCATAGCCGGAGATTACGCCGTCGCACTGATCCAAAAAGGCGGTCAGCACAGGTAGAAATTCAGGGTCGTTCATGATCTCCGCCGTGTCCTTGGGGTATTGCAGGTGGATAAACTTCGCTGTGGGATACCGTTGGCTGAGCTGTCGTGCAATCTCCTTCATGATCACGGGATCGTGATGCTTGAACTTGGCAAACAGGCCGATGGTCTTGCCCTCCAGCGTATCCAGACGGGGGGACAGGGCACAGGCATCGGTGTTGTCGATTTCGCCCCAGGGGCTCAAAACCGTATACTTCATAGAAAATCCTCCGGTTGCGCCAACTAGAAGTCCGTAGACTCGGGCAGATAGGGACCCCAGTTGTAGATGTTGGCGGAAGTGTACATAGAATCGGGGTGGTAGGCATAGTAGCGAGGGGGCTCATCGGGGGTAATGCCGTGCATGGGCTGGATGCGCATGGCATCGGCCTGCCGCACCCAACCCAGCTCGTAGGGGGCGCGGGTGTAGGCGATCAGGTGCATCTTCAGAATTTTCCACTGACCATCCAACTTGATGAACTCCATATCATACTTTCCTGTGAACCACATGGCGGTGAGGGTACGGTAGTCGCAGGGAAAGGGGGTGGCGGGCATCGCCCAAGGACTGAGAATATTCCACTGGCCGTAGGCGCGGTCACCCTTATCGTTAATGATGATGTTGGGAGTCATGCAATGGTTCAGACCCATGTAGCCCCGCTTATCCTGAGGGCTCTGCATGTAGTTGTGCAGTGCCTGCATATAGGTGTGCACATGGTCCGGGCCGATATAGGCGCCGCTCTCCATGTACTCGAAGCGAAGTTCGGGATGGGTATTAGCCATCAGATGCTCGAAGCTGGACATATAGTCCATACGATGCACATTGGTCACATACCGGGCCATCAACATTTTAATCTCGTTGATGTCTGCCGCCCAGAAAAGATTGTTCTTCATGTAGATGCCTCCCCTCACACTTGATCTGCTTCCGGGAGGAAGGGCGCCCATGTGTGAGCCCCGTCACCGGAATATACATTATCGGGATGATAGGTGACCACCCGGGAGGGCAGATCGGGATAGGTGTGGTAATCGTGGGTGATGCGGCGTGCCTCCGGCTGTTTGACCCAGCCCTCGTCATAGGGAGGACGGGTAAAGGCAATGACACGGTTCTTCACGATCTTCCACTCGCCGTTGACCTTGGCATATTCGTTGTCATAGCGGCCAATGAACCAGTAGGCGGTCATTTTGCGCTCGTTGCCGGGATAGACGGAAACATCCATTCCGTGAGGAGCGAATGCATTAAACTGCGCACGTGCCCGCAGACCGTCCTTGCTGATGACGATGTTGGGTGTCCACAGATCAATAACGCCGAACCAACCGTGCTTGGACACGGGGCTGGCCATAAAGCCGTCACACTGGTGCATGAAGGGGGCTGTGTGGGTACCGTTGTACTCGCCGCCCTCTACCATCTCAAAGGACAGGCGGGGATTCTCCGTATCAAACAGCTTCTCCAGCATTTCGGTCATGGAGAAGGCGTCCAGCAGCGTAATGTAACGAGACTGCAGCATCTCGATCTCCTGCATATCCGCTGCCCGCTGGATGCGGGCCATGGTGACCATGTCCTCTGTATAGACGGCATCCTCTTCCGATTCGCCGGGGCACTCCAACGGCAGATGGGTACCCAGAGTATACAGACCCTCGCCGGAATAAAAGGCGTCGGAGTGATAAAAACCGAGACGGGAGGGGCGGGTAGGCTTGACACCGGTGTTGCCGTAGAAGCGCAGGCAATCAGGTTGCTTGATCCAACCCTGCTCCACCGACGATTTGAAAAAGCTCTGCAGCTGGATCTTCAGCAGTTTCCACTGGCCGTTCACCCACACAAACTCATTCTGATACCGACCGCAGAACCAGAATGCCGTCAGCTTACGCTCGTTGGCGGGATAAGGGGCGGCCATCATGGTGCAAGGCATCAGCACATCCCAACTGCCCAGTGCCCGCTTGCCGTCGCGGCTGATGACAACCTGCGGATTGGCTAGGTCCTGCATGGCCATCCAGCCACGCTTATCGGAGGGATCGTCCAGATACCGCTGGATACCCTCGAAATAGGCCTTAACTTTCTCTGGCCCTTCAAACACGCCGCACTCAGCGAACTCCACGCTGACCTCTGGATGATCTCCGGCCAAGAGTTCACGGTAAATTTTTGCGGCATCAAACTGATCGAAATACTGTGTAAATCGACCCATAAGCATCTGTATTTCTACAGTGTCGGCCATATTGACAAGGCGCTTGAGATTTTTTTGCTCCATAAGTTCCTCCTTTGTACAGCCGTTGCCTTACATCATCAAGCTGGGTAGCCAGAGGGAAATTTCAGGCACATAGAACAGGATAATGAGTGCAATCACCATGGTGATAATATAGGGGATCGCACCCTTAACCACCCGGTTGAGGCCCACATCCGGTACCTTGGAAGAGACAAGGAACAGGCAGATGCCTACAGGGGGCGTGATGGCACCAATGGCGGAGGTCATGGTGGTCAGAATACCGAACCAGACGGGATCGAAGCCCAAGCCGGCAACAATGGGGGCAAACAGGGGGATGCAGATCATGGTGACGGGTGCGCTGTCGATGAAGCAGCCCAGCACCAGATACACAATGATGATGACCCAGACGATGGCACTGTTGGACAGGGGGAGATTGGCCACCCAGTTGCCCATGACGGTGGGGATACCGGACATAGTGATGCAGCCGTTGAACACCTGAATGCCTACCAGCAGCAGGAACATACCGGAGGCCATAATAGCGGTGTTGCGGATGGTCTGGGCGATCTGCTTGATATTCAGCTTCTTCTGAAGTGCGCAGATGATCAGAGCACCAGCTGCACCGATACCGCCGGCCTCGGTGACGGTGGTGATACCGCCCCAGATGCAGACCATGATGAGCACCACCAGAATCAGGATGGGAAGGGCACCCAGCAGGGACTTAAAACGTTCCTTCAGAGGGAACTTATCGGGCTTTTCTGCCCAATCGGGATGGACTTTCACGGTGATAATCGTTACGATGGACAGCATGACCAGCAGCATGATGCCGGGAAGCCAGCCTGCCATGAACAGTGCGCCCACAGAGGTGCCCGTCAGAATACCGTATACCATCAGAGGGGTGCTAGGAGGGATCAGAATTGCCAGAGGAGATGCGGCGGCAATAGAGCCCAAACCCAACTCGGGAGAATACTTATACCGCTTCATTTCGGGCCATGCCATCTCGGGCATGATGAGAGAGGTGACGGTCATGGAGCCACAGATGGCACCAAAGACACCGCTGGCCACCGTGGTGGTCACTGCAAGACCGCCGGGCAGACGACCCAACCATTTACGGGCAGCGTCGTAGGCGGTGGTGGTAAGTTTTCCCTGTGTACACACATCGCTCATCAGCATAAACAGCGGCATGACACAGAATGTATACGAGGCCACGGTATTATATGGCACCGACTTGAGGTAATTGATTGCCATATTGGGGCCAAGCATCCATGCCAGACCCACGACACCGGAAATGATGAAGGAAAATCCCAGAGGGACGTCCAGGAACATCAGCACAATCATAATGCCAAGGCAAATTAAACCAATCGTCAAGCTATCCATTTACTGCCCCTCCTTTCCTTTAACACAAGCAGGATTATTAAAAAATGCAAGGATGCACAGACCAATCTCCAGAACCATCTCGATGGACAGCAGGCCCAGGCCCAGAGAGGCAAAGGCGTAGAAGGGGGCGTAGGACCATTTCAGAATGGAACTGGTCAGCATGGGGTTATTGGCATAGTACAGACACTGTTGACCAACTTTCCAGCACATGAGACAGGCAGAGATAGCGCACAAAATGGTAAAGAACAGGCGCAAAATATTGCGCACGGTGGGGGAGAACTTTTTGGCCACGGCATCCACAGAGATCAGCATACCCCTTGCTGCGGCAACAGGCATACCACCGTACATGGTAATGACCATGAGGAACTCCACCATTTCCTGAGAACCCACAATGGGGTGCTTGAGGAAATAACGCATGACCACATCAAAGAAGGTGATCAGCACCATCAGGAACAGGCCAATGGCGCCTAACACGCCAAAGGCACCGGTTACCTTTCGGTAGTTGTTGACAGCTTTCGTATAAGCGTTCACAGGAACCTCCTCTCACTTTCTGTAGGGTGAAAGACTAGAATAGAGTGGTGCCGTCCGCCACAGGCAGACGGCACCCTTCTTACATAGGAATTCGATTTGAAATAGAATTGATGATTACTTGAGAGACTCGTTGACGATCTTCATAAAGGCATCGGTGTCCACGCCGGCCTTCTCCAGATTGGCCAGATAGCCCTCCAGGCAGGGGGTACCGGCATCCTGGATCACCTTCAGGACATCATCGGGGCAGGCGGTAAAGGTCACGCCGGCTTCCTTCATGGTCTCGATGGCGGCAGCTTCAGCATCGGCCAGCCAGCCCTGATAGCTCTGCTCCACCTTCAGACCGCACTCCTTGACCACTGCCTGCAGATCTGCGGGCAGCTCGGCAAAGGAATCCTTGTTCATGATCAAGCAGTTCACATCGCAGTACAAGGGCAGATCGATGATGTAGTCAACAACTTCCTGATAAGCGGAGGACAGCATGTTGGTGGGGGAAGAGATGGAGAAGTCGATGACGCCGGTCTCCAGGGACATATACACCTCATTGGTGTTAATGGTGGTGACAGAGGCATCCAGATTCTGCAGTACGGCGATACCGTTGGCGTTCTGGCAGCGACCCACCATACCGCTGAAGTCGGCAGCGCTCTTGATCTCCTTGGTGGCGGTGGCAATATACTGCATATCGGTCAGCATCAGGGAGATGACCTCACCCTCCCACTCGGAGAAGCCGCCGGCCTCCTGCAGAGCCTTCTCAAGTTCATAAGCCTGATCCACGCCGGTAACCATCAGAGGGATGGCCACCACGGCGGAGCGGGGCTCGTAGCCCACATAGTTGGAACCGGACATGGTGACGAAATCCAAAGAGCCGTCCTTACACATAGCAACGGCATCAATAGGGGTGCCGAGGGTGAGGAAGTTCAGCACTTCAATCTTGAGACGGCCATTACTTGTGGCCTCCACATCTGCTGCGAACTCCTGCATGAAAGTCATTGTGTCGCCGGGGAAGGTACCAAGACGCAGGGTATAGACAGTGTCGTCACTCTGCTCACCCTGTGCATCCTGCGGAGCCTGCTGCCCGCAAGCACAAATAGAAAATACCATAGAAAAGGCCATCAGCAGTGCAAGTACAATCTTAACTGTTTTTTTCATTTCCATAATCTCCTTTTTGTTATTTTGCCGGGACTTGCCAAAAACAAAATGCCTAATTATTTCCCCGGTGCGCCTTCGTTTTTGTTCAATTCCACGGATGCTATGTACCATTTTTACCACATAAACTAGATTTTGAATATGACCTACAGTAAAAAAGTTGTTTTATTTTTTTGTTGAATATTGACTTATATGATGTTATAATCGGAATTGAAGAAAGAATTTGTTGGTTTTTGTGCTCTATTTTTAGTTTTGTTCCCTTGCTTTGAGTGAATGGAAAAATTTCGTCAATTATGGAGGTGCAGCTATGAACCCTTCTCAACACATCGAATTGCTCCAAAAAATATCCCATTTGGAAGGACTTGTCCGAATGGCCGAGAACTACGGCGATCTGGCTCCACTGGAATATCTGATCCGGGATCCGGAAATGGAGGACCTGATCAAACGACATTTCTGCTGCTCTAGCGGTGCTGAGCTGCTGAACGAGCTTCGTTCCGGCACGCTGCATACCGTCCTCGATGGTAAGTTTGCCGGAGCGCGGCTATTGTTCCACACGCGGAAATGCCGCGAGCAGCACACCTTGCCCAACACCCATCTGCTCTACTGCGTCAGAGGTAAGTGCGTGGTCTGCGTGGGCAGGAAAGAGATGGAGCTTCAGGAAGGAGATACCTGCATCATTGCTGCCGATGCCCCCCATTCCTATTTTAACTGCTCTGAGGAGACCCTTGTGCTCCATGTGGCCCTGACAGCGGCTTTTATCGGTAATGTGCTGATTCCCCGACTGCCTCAGGAGCATTTTCAAGTCAGTTTTTTTCGCAAGATTGTGCTGGAGGACCCCAACCCCACCTCCTATATCTTTGTTGGAGCCAGAAAATCCAAGGAGACTACCTATTTTATTACTTCCGCTGTCTACAATCAGATTTACCGTCCCTCCATGTATGAGGAGTTGGTAAACAGCTTTATGCTGCTGTTTTTTGCCTATCTGCTGCAAGGGTTGGACGATGACGCCAAATATACGGACACCGCTGAACCCTCTCCGGAACAGATCCTGCAGGAGATGAAGGACTTTATCTGTACCAACTGCCGTACCGTATCCCTGCGACAGCTGGCAGAGAAATTCCATTTTAACGAGAGCTACCTCAGCCAATATCTGAAGAAGAATACGGGCAAAAACTTTACCTCCTTTTTGAAAAACGCCCGTATTGCGGCGGCGGAACGGCTTTTGATCAACACCAATCAATCGGTGGTGGATATTGCAGCAAAGGTGGGCTATCAAAATATGAGTTATTTTTACAAGTTATTCAATGAGGTCAATCAATGTTCACCTGCGGAGTTCCGTGCCCGGTTTTTGAAGTCCAGTCAGCGCGTAATAGGTCAAGAAAAGATATAACATAATTTGTAGTGGCGCTCCTTGCTTTGTTTTACAAACGACAATGGTTTCTATATAGTGTAGGGCAGAACAACTCAGAAAGGAGCACCACTATGAATTGCATTCCCTTTTCTCCAGATGAGATGATTCCTCGGGGAACTTTCAAGAACCTGGTGGGGAAGGAACTTCCGCTGTTGGCGACCCCTGTTTCTCCGCGGGAGAACTATCTGGCCGCGCTGCGCGGGGAAAAGCCCCTTTGGCTGCCCATGTTTTCCGACTGCAAAAAATTTATGCCCAGATTTATCGGCGAAAATCCCATTCGTGGTGCCGTGTTTGAGACAGAACCCTTCTCTCGGGAGAACCTCGCTGGCGGAACGGATATGTTCGGCGTAACATGGGTGTTTCAGCCCCATGTCGGCGGCTCCACGGTCAAGCCGGGAAATCCTGTGATCACAGAGGCGGCGGAACTGGACACCAAGATTGTTTGGCCGGATCCGGCTCAGTGGGACTGGGCTGGTAGCGCAGAGAAAAATAAGGAATTTCTCAACACCAATTTTATGCGCTGCACCACTATTTTTACCGGCTTTTTCGAGCGATTGATCTCGTTGATGGATTTTGAAAACGCCGCTGTTGCCATGATCGACGAAGACGACAAGGAATATGTCCACCGCTTCTTTGACCGGCTCTGCGGTGTGTACGAGACCATGATTCGCAACTATAAGAAATATTTCGATCTTGATCTAATCGAATTCCACGATGACTGGGGAAGCCAGCGCGCACCGACCCTCTCTCTGGATACCGTGCGGGAGATGATTGTCCCCTACCTCAAGCGCATCGTAGATTGCTGTCATAGTTGTGGCATGGTTTTTGAAATGCACAGCTGTGGTTGTGTCGGTCCTCTTACGCCGGCTATGATCGAGGCTGGCGTAGATGCATGGGCCCCGCAACGCAGTGCCAACGACACTTGCGCTATCTACGAAACTTACGGTGACAAGATTTCCATTGGCATCAGCTGCCCGCTGCCTTCTGATGCACCTGAGGAAGAGTATGATGCATGGCTGGAGGGCTTCGTTAAGTCCTATCTTGATAGACCGAATTTGCGAACGCCCTATCTCTTTGATATGCGAACCCCTCTCAGCTTCCGTGAGACCGCCTATGCGATGACCAGAAAAAAATTCTGCGGAAGCCTATAAACGGAAAGGAGCCTTCCCGATGCTTCGGAAAAAAACCAGTACCTTTTACTTCCAAAACACCTGCACCGAGGTGTGGGAGGCCGTGACAAAAAGTACGGAAAATCAGGGCTTTGCCTACCGGCCCATGTCTGATGAAGAGTTTGAACAGGCACGGAAAACAGCGCTGAATAAAGGGGAAGTGCTGGCAAAGGTAACAGATATGACGCCGGGTGTCAGCTGTGCGTATACTCTCTTTGCCCCCAAATTTACCGTTTACTGGAATGCACAGTTTTCAGCTGTAGGGGGTGACGAATGTAAAATGGTCATGGAAGAGGTATATGATTTTCCTAGCCACGCATTTGTCCAGTACCTGCTCTCTCTGATGTTTGTTCGCCAACGCCAACAGCATAAGGCATTTCGTCAGGAGATCGAACGGCGGCTGGAAAGAGAATGACTGCGTTCGCAGGCAATGAAAAGACCATAAGATTTCTCTTACTTTTTTCTGCCGGCAGGAGTAGAATGTATCTATTAAATACCGCAAAATTTTGTGCAAAAACAGCATTTCGCCATGTATACCGTGTCTGCTTTGGCAGTGGGGGACGAGGGAATCGGGTGCGAATCCGGAGCATAGCCAGAATACTGTATGTGTAAAAGAAAATGCTGTTCATGACGCGAGTCGGCCATTGGCGCAAGTTGAGAAGGAGGAGCAGCAAACGCGAGTGTCGGGAGACACCCACATTACACGAGCTAGGAGACCTGTGATGTTGAGATTTCACGCAGTCCGTGTTGGTGCAGCCCCGTATCATGAGAATATGGCCGTGATAGGAGAAGATTAGTTTCTGTGGATATTTGCGATTAACGGAATTACTCCCGAAATCCCTTGTTTCAAGGGTTTTCGGGAGTTTTCTTTTTGCCTGTGATCACAAAACGGGCACATTTTTCATCTGCTTACCATAAGGAAAGCAGTGACATAGAGGTAAGTACAGTAGAAAAACTAATAACAGATATTAAAACAAAAAGCAGCAGAAATGGCAGAAAAACGCCGTAGTTCGGTTGACTAAAATGCCGATTTTTGCTAAAATTTCAGCATAACCAAATAGCGCCTGCGGTGACTGGCGGAAGTGGGAAAACCACAAGGAGTCGCAGGCAAAAAGCCGACCGCCTGGGCAGACCGAAGAACATCGAATAGATGATGATTTGGGTTGCCTTTTTTTGTCATGTATTCATCTTCAAGGAGGTACGAGAATATGAAAGTTGGCGTTGTCATGGGCAGCACCAGTGACCTGAGCGTTGTGGAGAAGGGTATTGCTGTTCTGAAGGAGTACGGCGTTCCCTTTGAGGTGCATGTGTTCTCTGCGCACCGCTGCCCCGAGGAGGCACGTGATTTTGCCGCCACCGCCCGTGAAAAGGGCTTCGGCGTGCTGATCGCCGCCGCCGGAATGGCAGCTCATTTGGCAGGCGCTTTGGCAGCCAATACCACGTTGCCTGTCATCGGCATCCCCTGCAAGTCCACCAACTTTGATGGCATGGACGCATTGCTCTCCACCGTGATGATGCCCTCCGGCATCCCCGTTGCCACCGTGGCGGTGGACGGTGCGAAAAATGCCGCCCTCCTCGCCATTGAGATGCTGGCCATCACCGACGGTGACCTTGCCGCTAAATTGCAGAAAGCCCGCGATGAGGGCCGTGACGCGGTGCTGAAAGCCGATGCCGAAGTGATGGCACGGTTCAACTGATAGAGAAAACAAAAATTATTGAAATATTTTACAGGAGGCAGAAAACTATGAAACATGTTTACACCGGAAAGACCAAGGACGTTTTTGCACTGGACAATGGCAACTACCTACTGAAGTTTAAGGACGACTGCACCGGCAAGGACGGCGTGTTCGATCCCGGCGAGAACGCCGTGGGCCTGACCATCGACGGCGTGGGTGATGTGAACCTGCGTATGTCCATCTACTTCTTCGAGAAGATCAACGCCGCCGGCATCCGCACCCACTATGTGAGTGCCGATTTGCAGAACACCACCATGGAAGTCCTGCCCGCCAAGGTGTTCGGTCAGGGTCTCGAGGTTATCTGCCGCCACAAGGCCGTGGGCAGCTTCCTGCGCCGCTACGGTCAGTACATCGCCGAGGGTGCCGATCTCCCCGCTTACGTGGAGACCACCTTCAAGAACGACGCGCTGGGCGATCCTCTGGTTACCAAGGACGGTCTGGTGGTGCTGGGCGTTATGACCGAGAAGCAGTATGACGACATGAAGGACATGACCCAGAAGACCACCAAGATCGTGGCTGACGATCTGCTGGAGAAGGGTCTTGTCCTCTATGACATCAAGTTCGAGTACGGCTACGATGCCGATGGCAACGTGATGCTGATTGACGAGAT
>JAZQMH010000062.1:0-8637 GCA_045543255.1 Vescimonas sp. | reverse complement strand
GAATTTGGTGGGCGTGGTGAACCGCAATCACGACATTATCCGTCCCATCGAGAATCCCTATACCAAGACCGGCGGCATTGCTGTCCTCAAGGGCAATCTGGCCCCCGACGGCTGCGTGGTGAAGCAGAGCGCCGTGGCCCCCGAGATGATGGTGCACGAGGGCCCCGCCCGCGTGTTCAACTGCGAGGATGATGCCATCGCCGGTATGGGTCTGGATAAGGATGTGGCCCTCATTACCGACGGCCGTTTCTCCGGCGCCACCCGCGGTGCCTCCATTGGCCACGTCTCCCCCGAGGCCGCCAGCGGCGGCAACATCGGACTGGTGGAAGAGGGCGACATCATCTTCATCGATATCCCCAACCACACCATCTGCATGAAGGTCAGCGACGAGGAGCTGGAGGCGCGCCGCGCCAAGTGGGTCTGCCCCGAGCCCCGCATCAAGACGGGCTATCTTGCCCGCTATGCCAAGATGGTCTCTTCCGCCGACAGAGGCGCGATTCTGGAGTGAAAAAGCATCCAAAGAGAGGAAGGAAATCCTATGTACCGTGACATTTCCCATCTCCTGCTTTTCAGCGATCTCCGTGACGAGGAGATCCTTGTGCAGCTGGGCCATATTTTCCGCGATTGGGAAAGTGGCAGCTGCGACCGCGATGAATTGATCGGGCGCATCTACGCGCAGATGAAGCGGCTTTTGGATCTGGCTACCGCCTGCGGCTTTGACGAGAATTTGTGGCAGTGCTATCTCACGTGGCTCATGATGACCAATGAGAACTCCTTCACCCGCACCTGTGAGCGGACGGAGGCTCATGAGGGCAGCGTCAACACCTTTGCCAAGCGGGATTTTGCCATTTTCCGTGGGCTGATGGACTTCGACTTTGCCCCCATTGAGAAGGACTTGGGTATCGACTGCTTCTCCACCATCTGTAACTACCACGCCATCCCCAAGCGGGAGCGGATGTACAATCGGGATGTGAGTACCCAAGTGCAGCAGCTGCGGCGTAAGTTTGCCGCCGCTACCGAGCCGGAGGAGCTTTTCGCCGTCATGACCGACTACTATCGCCGCTACGGTTACGGTGTCTTTGCCATGAACCGCGCTTTCCGTATCGGTAATGAGGGCGGCAGCGTCACCTATCTCCCCATCAGCAATATTGATGGCGTTATGCTGGATGACCTCTTGGGCTACGAGATGCAGAAGAAGGCACTGCGGCAGAACACCGAGGCCTTTTTGGAGGGGCGCAGCGCCAACAACGTGCTGCTCTACGGTGACGCGGGCACAGGTAAATCCACCAGCGTTAAGGCGCTCATTAACGAGTACTATGACCGTGGTCTGCGGATGATCGAGATCTACAAGCACCAGTTCCGCGATCTCTCGGCGGTGCTGGGGTACATCAAGAACCGCAATTACCGCTTTATTATCTTCATTGACGACCTCTCCTTTGAGGAGAACGAGGTGGAGTATAAGTTCCTCAAGGCGGTTATTGAGGGCGGCGTGGAGACGCGGCCCGACAACGTGCTGATCTACGCTACCTCCAACCGCCGCAACTTGGTGCGGGATACGTGGAATGACCGCAGCGACATGGAGCATCACGGCGACATCCACCGCTCCGATACGGTGGAGGAAAAGACCTCCCTCTCCGCCCGCTTCGGCGTGAAGATCAACTACAATGTGCCTACCCAAAAGGAGTATCACGCCATTGTGTTGGAGCTCGCGCGCCGCCGTGGCATTACCATGGAGGAGAAGAAGTTGCTGGACATGGCCAACACGTGGGAGCGCCGCCACCGCGGCTTCTCGGGACGTGTTGCTCAGCAGTTTGTGGACTATTTAGAGAGCCTTCCCGAAGAAGAATAAGAAAAAAGCTGACCGCTATGGCGGTCATCTTTTTATATTGTTGGAAAAAGGTCAACCCTCGTTTTCGTCCTTCCAGACGGGGGCGGCAGCACCTTTGTACTTCTTTTTGAAGATCCGTCTGCGGAAGAGGAACACGGTGTAGACGCACCACAGTACAAAGAAGATGGCGAGGGCGATGAGAGCGTTGGTGAGGGATTTGCCCGCGAAGCCCAAAAGGAACAGCAGCGGGGCGATCATCACCATGGCGGGGAAGTTGGAGAGGATGTACAGGCTGGAGGTGGGGGTGCGGAGGCCGGGGTCGATCTCCTTCAGCAGGATCATGCCGTTGGAAGCAGTACCCGTCAGCGTGCCGAAGGACATGAGGAAGAACTCATGCTCAAAGCCCTTGAAGCACTCCTTGGAGACCATGCGGATGTACACATAGGTGATGGCAGCGCCAACCACGCTGAGGATAACGATGGGGAGAACGTAGTTCTTAATGTCGTTGATCTCGATGGCGGCCACACCTGCCACGATCATCAGATCGAAGGCAAAGCCGGAGATACGATCCATCTGATAGTTGTTGATGTACTGGCGGTGCATCAAGTTGCGCTTGCGCAGCACCTTGACCACGGCGCGGATCAGCATACCGGCAATGGAGGCCCACAGGAAGTTAAAGCCCCATGCGATGCTGTTGGTAAAGTCGGAGAGGATGCCCAGCAGGTACATAAAGCCGAAGGCGATGGCGTAGGCCAGTGCCACGAAGCCGGTCTGAATGGTGAACTTGTCCACAGACTCGTTGTCGGGGATCTCGGTACCATCGGGGTTGGTCTGATCGACGACCTCGCCGGAGGGTCTTGCCTCACGGACATGGAGACCGCCGCGCTTCTTGCTGATGTTGATGTGCAGCACGCCGAACACGGAGGCCACCACGAAACCGATGGAGGCGAGGGACAGGCCGAAGCTGCCGTTACCTGCGAACATGGCGGCGGGGGTGTTGGTAAAGTTGATGTCCCAGCTGAGGGCGTTACCGGGGCCCTGACCGAAGGCCAAGGGGAGGATGAGACCGCAGACATAGGAGACGATCTTCTCGCCGTGACGGGTCAGCAGGAACAGGAGGATGGTAATGCCCATGCCCACGAAGGCCTGCAGCATATAGGTGCCGCCCTGCAGTGCGCCGAACTCCACCACCTGCGCCTTGTTGGTCTTGTGGGTGCTCTTTTCCGTTTTGAGGGACATGGCGGCAAAGCCGATGGCGAGACAGTGATAGGTAATGACCTGCATGAGGCGGTTATCCACCATGACGAAGCCAAACTGCTTGGTGATAATGTTCACCACCAGCAGCAGCGTACCGCCCAGCAGCGCCGAGGGAATTAGGCACTTGCGGAACAGGGGGATGGTGCGGCGCAGAATATTGCCCAGCATCAAAAACAGCAGCAGAAGGCCAAGCTGTACCATAAACGCCCAAACGGCGTCATAATTTGCCATTGTAAAATCCCAACTGAATGTTTTATCCATGTGATTTTCAGCTCCTTACATTCACTTAGTAGCCAACGGGAGGCGACCTCCCATTGGACTTTATCTATGTAAAACCCGCAAGGGGTGAATCTGAGTAATTATAAACCCATCTTCTTCCTTCGTCAAGCATTCAGGGGGAAAAGGAGGGGGCGGAAAAAGGAAAAACCTGCGCTGAAGACGCTGTCAGCGCAGGTTTTTTATGGAAACTTTACTCCTCCCACAGATACACGCGGCACTCGTAGGGACGGAGGGTGGCGCTGTCCACATCGGGGTAGTTGTGGAGGATGCACTGGGCGGTGGCAGCATCAAAGCCTGCGGGGAATTTTGCCTTTGCTGCCTTCTCCGTAAAGCTGCAAATGACCAGAAGCTTTTCTCCCAGCATCTTGCGGCTGTAGCAGTAGACCTTGCCGTTTAGGAAGAAATGTTCGCGGTATTGCCCGTGGCGCACCACGGGAAGTTCCTTGCGGAGATGGATGGCCTTGCGGTAGAAATGGAGGATGGAATCGGGGTCGGATTCCTGCTGTGCAACGTTGATTTCGCGATAGTTTTGGTTTACATAAAACCACGGCGTGCCTGTGGTGAAGCCTGCGTTCTCGCTGTCGTCCCATTGCACAGGGGTGCGGGCAGAGTCGCGGGAGGAACGCCACATTTTCTTGAGGCGCACATCCTCGGGCTTGTTCAAATTACTGTGGGCGTAGTTATAGCGGGTCTGTACGTCCTCGTACATATCGGCGCTTTCGGGCTGCCAGTTCAGCATGCCGATCTCCTGCCCTTGATAGATGAAGGGCGTACCCTGCTGGAAGAGCATGGCGGCGGCGAGGGTCTTGCCGCTCTCTTTCCAGTATTGTTCGCTGCCGTAGCGGGAGATGATGCGGGGATGGTCGTGGTTTTCCAAGTAGAGCATATTCCACGCCCGACCCGCCAGCTTCTTCTGCCAAGAGGAAAAGGCGTGCTTCATGCGGTGGAGGGAGAATTTGGTGGGGAGATAGTCGGTAAAGAGGCAGTCGGCGCACTGGCACTGGAACTGAATCATCATGTCCAGCTGACCCTGCGCCTCGTCAATGTACTTGAGGGCCCGCTTGGGCCACACCAAGGGGGCTTCGGCGAGGGTGAAGCAGTCGTAGTGGTCGAAGACATCACGCTTAAACTCGGCGAGGTATTCATGGATATGAGGGCCGTGGTTATAGCAGGGCATACCCTTGTAGATGGGGAAGAGGTGGTCGTCGGGCAAGCCCTCTTTTTTGGAGATGTAGGTGATGACATCCTCGCGGAAGCCGTCCACACCCATGTCCAGCCAAAAACGGAGGATTTTCTTCACCTCCTCGCGGACGAGGGGGTTATCCATGTTGAGGTCGGGCTGCTTCACGGCGAAGAGGTGGAGGTAATACTCCCCACGCACTTCATCATATGTCCACGCCTTGCCCTCGAAGTTGCTGTCCCAGTTGTTTGGGAGCTTGCCATCTTCACGGGCAGGCCGCCAAATGTAGTAGTCGGTGTAGGGTTCGATGCGCTGGCGGCTCTTTTGAAACCACTCATGTTCATCGCTTGTGTGGTTCACCACCAAGTCCATCACCAATTTCATCCCCCGCTGATGGCAGCCCTCCAGTACTTTTTGGAAGGCCTCCATACCGCCGAATTGGGGGTCGATGTCCATATAGTCGGCGATGTCGTAGCCGCAGTCTGCCCCGGGGGAGGGGTAGATGGGGGAGAACCAAATGCCGTCACAGCCCAGGGATTTGATGTAGTCCAGCTTTTCCAGCACACCCCACAAATCGCCCATGCCGTCGCCGTTGCCATCCTTGAAGCTGCGAGGCCAAATCTGATAGAATACCTTATCCTTATACCAGCGGTTTCGTGCCATACCCATCGCTCCTTTTTCTTGCTTTTTTGCCATTATACCACGCACAGTGCCCCCTGTCACCGACAATATGATTGACAGAGGAATTTTCCGCCGCTAAAATGGTCGTAAAAGGGGATGAGCGTATGAATTTTCAGCTGCCCAAGGGGTTGCTGTTGGGTGTCGCCACCGCCTCCACCCAAATTGAGGGCGGCGAGGTGAACTCCAACTGGAACGATTGGTATCGGCAAGGACAAATCCGCGATAATACCGACCCTGCTACGGGGAACGACCACTGGCGCTTTTGGCGTGAGGATACGGAACTGATGGCGGAGATGGGCTTGCAGCTCTACCGCTTCAGCGTGGAGTGGGCGCGGCTTATGCCCGAGGAGGGCACGGTGGATGAGTCCGCCGTAGGACAGTACCGTGAAGAACTCCTGCTTCTCCGCGAGAAGGGGATTCGCCCCCTGCTGACCATCCACCATTTTTCCAACCCCATGTGGTTTGAACGTAAAGGCGCACTTACAAAGAGGGAGAATCTCCACTACTACTTGGAACTGGTGGAGCTGGTCATCGACCGCTTTGGGGATTTGTGCAGCGACTATATCACCATCAATGAGCCCAATGTCTACGCCACCAACTCCTACTTCTTCGGCCAGTGGCCGCCCGGTGAGGCGAAGTTCGTGCCCACGCTGCGGGTGATGGAGAACTTGGCCTACTGCCACATTGCCGCCTACAATTTGATTCACGAAAAGCGCAAGGCCATGGGCTATACCGATACAAAAGTGGGCGCAGCCAACCATGTGCGGGTGTTTGCACCCAAGAATGAGAAAAACCTGTGGCATCGTATCTGTGCCAAGTTAACCAGTTTCCTCTTCCAAGACGCCTTGACGGAGGCTATGACCCTCGGCAAATTCCCCTTTCCCCTCCGCAATCACTGGCATCTTCCGAGAGGGGAATACACCGACTTCATCGGCGTGAACTACTATACCCGCTCCACCGTGTCGGGTATCGGGGACGGCGTGCGGGACAACAGCCCCCGCAATGACTTAGGTTGGGAGATTTACCCTGCGGGCATCGTGGAATGCAGCCGTGGGCTGATGGCGGTGCTGCCGCGCCCCATTTGGATTACGGAGAACGGCACCTGCGATAACCGCGACGCCTTCCGCTGCCGCTATCTCTACGAGCATTTGAAGGCCCTCGCGGAGTCGGGTCTCCCTGTGGAGCGGTACTACCACTGGTGCTTCTGCGACAATTTCGAGTGGGTGGAGGGAAACTCCGCTCAGTTCGGCCTTGTGGCGGTGGATGCTGAGAGCCGCGAGAGAAGGGTGAAGGCGTCGGGCCGCTTCTATAGCGAAATCATTCGCCGCGGCGGCGTGGACGAGGCGCTATACCAGCAATATGTAGCCAAACAGGAGTATCACGTGCGATGATTGTTTTTGAAAATAATTTCTTCCTTTTGGGAAATGACAACTATTCCTGCCTCCTGCGGGTGAATCCCTATGGTCTGTTGGAGCAGCTCCATTTCGGTGCACCTGTGGCGATTGGCGATGGAGAGGCGTTCATTCACCGCCAAGGTCTCGGCTGGGGCAGCAGCGTGCTGCTCGCAGACGGTGACGGGGAGAGCTGCATGGACGCCATGCCCCTTGCGTGGAGCGGCAGTGGTCGCGGCGATTACCGCGAGTCCCCCTTGGAAGTGGGGGTTAGCACCGACTTCCGCTATGAAAGCCACACCATCCACGAGGGTATTGTGGAGATGGAGAGCGGGCTTCCCCAAGCCATGGGCGGGGAGGAGACGCTGGAAATCATCATGGCGGCGCAGGAGATGCGGCTGCACCTTTATTTTACCGTGTTCCCCACCGTGCTGACCCGCCGCGCGGTGCTGGAAAATGTGGGGCAGCAGCCCATCACCATCGGCAAGATGATGAGCATGATGATGGATATCCACGGCGAATACGAGATGACCACCTTTAACGGCGGCTGGATTGCCGAGATGGGGAAACACACTGTCCCCGTACAGGGCAGCCGCGTGGTGAACGAGAGCTTGACGGGTGCCTCCTCTAACCGCCATAATGCAGGCTTCCTCCTGTCCCAAGTGGGGGCAACGGAGGAGTGGGGTCGCGTGTACGGCTTTAACTTGGTATACTCTGCTAACCACTACGGCGCAGCCCAGCGCTCTTTGCAGGGTTTTGCCCGCGTCATGCAGGGTATCAGCCCCGCCAACTTCTGCCGCACTTTGGCGGCGGGAGAGAAGTTTGAGACGCCCGAGGCGGTCTTGTGCGTGTCGGAGCAGGGCTTTGGAGAGCTGTCCCGCCGTATGCACGCCTTTGTTAACGACCATATTGTCCCCAAAGCGTGGCAGTATCGTCCCCGTCCCGTCCTCTATAACGACTGGGAGGGCTGCATGTTCGAGTTCAATCAGCGCCGTCTCCTCGACCTCGCCAAGGATGCCAAGGATTTGGGCTGTGAGCTGTTTGTATTGGACGATGGCTGGTTCGGCGCGCGGAATAGCGACACGGCGGGCTTGGGCGATTACTGGGTCAACAAGAAAAAGTTGCCCGATGGCATCGGCGGCCTCTCCCGCAAAATTCGCGCCATGGGCATGGAGTTCGGCTTGTGGTTTGAGCCCGAGTCAGTGAATGTGGACTCTGACCTCTACCGCGCACACCCCGATTGGGTGCTGGGGGATGACTATCCGCCCGTGTTCGGTCGCCATCAGCTGCTCCTTGATTTGACGAAAGCAAATGTGCGGGATTACATTGTGGACAATGTGTCCGCTATCATCGATGAGGGCAGCATTACCTACGTGAAGTGGGACATGAATCGCCACAGCGTGGCCCTCGGCAACAAGGCACATGAGTATATTTTGGGCCTTTACGATGTGCTGCGGCGTATCTTCACACCCCGTCCCCATGTGCTGCTGGAAAGCTGTTCTTCGGGTGGCAATCGCTTTGATTTGGGTATGCTGTGCTTCGGGCCGCAAGTGTGGTGCAGCGATGATACCGACCCCATCGAGCGTTTGAAGATTCAAGGGAACTTGAGCTATCTCTATCCCCAGTCCACCTTCGGGGCTCACGTCAGCGCCTCGCCCCATGCCCAGACCCTCCGTGCAACGCCCCTTTCCACCCGCGGCAATGTGTCCTTCTTCGGCTGTCTTGGGTATGAGCTGGACTTAAAGCACCTGCTGCCCATTGAGAAAAAAGAAATTCGGGAGCAGGTGGCGTTTTATAAGCAGTACCGTGAGGTGTTCCAGTTTGGAACCTTCCACCGCCTTCATAACGGCTGGCAGGTGTCGGATGGCAAGACCACGCTGGTGGGTATCTTCCACGGCTGTCAGCAGGCCGCGCCGCCCTATGAATACTTGCAGGTTTGTGGCTTGGAGAAGGAAAAACGCTATCACTTCGCCTCACGCCCCCAGCAGCTGCGCATCGGGCAGTTCGGCGACTTGGTCAAG
>JAZQMH010000061.1:0-3218 GCA_045543255.1 Vescimonas sp. | reverse complement strand
GTATCGGCGGTCATGTACTCGATCTCGTCGGTCACGCGGCCGTTTTCCTTGTCCACCTTGCGGTAGGGAGTTTCAATGAACCCGTAGCGATTGATGCGGGCGTAGGAGGCCAGATAGGAGATCAGGCCGATGTTGGGACCTTCTGGAGTCTCGATGGGGCACATACGGCCATAGTGGCTGTAGTGAACGTCTCGGACGTCGAAGGATGCGCGCTCACGGCTCAGACCGCCGGGGCCCAGAGCGGAGAGACGGCGCTTGTGGGTCAGCTCAGCCAGAGGGTTGGTCTGATCCATGAACTGGCTCAGGGGGCTGGAGCCGAAGAACTCCTTGATAGCGGCGGTGACGGGACGGATATTGATAAGGCTCTGAGGCGTGACAATATCCAGATCCTGAATAGTCATACGCTCGCGGATCACGCGCTCCATACGACTGAAGCCGATACGGAACTGGTTCTGCAGCAGCTCACCCACGCAGCGCAGGCGGCGGTTGCCCAGATGGTCGATGTCATCCTTGGTGACCATGCCGGCAGCCAGTGCGTTCATATAGTTGATGGATGCGAAAATGTCATCCACGATGATGTGCTTGGGCACCAGATCATCGGCGTGGAGACGGCACTGCTCCATAAGCTCGTCGCCGCTGTACTGGCTCAGCAGCTCCTGCAGCACGTCGAAGCGGACGTTCTCCTTAATGCCGCAGCAGGCCTTGGGATCGAAGTCCACGTAGCGGGACATATCGCACATACCGTTGGTGAAGAGGCGGATCACCTTGCCGCTGTCGAGAGCGACGCTGATCTCCTTGACACCGATGGCGTCCATCTCGTTGCACATATCGCCGGTGAGGATCTCGCCATCCTCGTACAGCAGCTCACCGGTAGCGGGATGTGCCACGGGCATAGCCAGTTTCTGACCGCGAACGCGAGCCCAGAAGGCCAGCTTCTTGTTGAACTTATAGCGGCCAACGGTGCTGAGGTCATAGCGGCGGGGATCGAAGAACAGATTCTGCAGCAACGTCTGGGCGCTGTCCACCGTGGGAGGCTCGCCGGGACGGAGCTTGCGATAGATCTCCAGCAGTGCCTCCTCGTAGCTCTTGCAGCCATCCTTCTCCAAGGTAGCCACAATGCGCTCGTCATCACCGAAGCGCTCGAGGATCTCGGCATCGGTCTTGAGACCGAGGGCACGGATCAGGCAGGTGATGGGCAGCTTGCGGTTCTTGTCGATACGGACCCAGAACACCTCGGAGGTGTCGGTCTCATACTCCAGCCAAGCGCCGCGGTAGGGGATCACCGTAGAGGTCATGAGGGGCAGGTCGGTCTTAAGATCGATCTCCTTACCATAATAGATGCCGGGAGAGCGGACGATCTGAGAGACCACCACGCGCTCTGCGCCGTTGATAACAAACGTGCCGGAGTGGGTCATCAGGGGGAAATCACCCATAAAGATCTCCTGCTCCTTGATCTCACCCGTCTCCTTGTTGTGCAGACGCACCTTCACCTTCATGGGGGCGGCATACGTAGCGTCGCGTGCCTTGCACTCCTCCACGTCGTACTTAGGCTGCTCATCCATGGTGTAATCAATGAAGCTCAGCTCCAGATTACCTGCATAGTCGGAGATCACATCCACGTCCTTAAAGACTTCCTTCAGACCGGTCTCCAGGAACCAGCGGTAGGAATCCTTCTGGATCTCCAGCAGATTGGGCAGCGACACGACTTCCTCATGTCGAGCAAAGTTCTTGCGAAGCGTCTTGCCATAGTACTTATCCTTGGCCATCTTACTCCATCACGCCTTTCTTTTCATGCTGTATTTTAACGTTACTTACCAAACAATGTAACCTGCAATTCGACACACGCGGCTTTGTTGCAATTTTCCGCACAAACCACTTGTATTTTCCTTGCAGCTGGTGTATACTGAGAGTGTAAAAGGGGATATGTGCCCATCTTCCCAGTATAATCGCCTCAGTTTACCATATTTGTCCGCGCTTGTCAAGAAAAAATCCGATAAAAACCGCGCTCCGACGAAATTTTCTCGTCGGAGCGCTTTTGTTTTTTCTTTTTATTCCGTAGGGATCGCCAGCATCCAATAATGATTATCGTTAAAATCAAACGTCCCGATTTCACGCATCCCCACCTTGCGGGTGTGGGCGGCGTAGCTGCGGGGATTGATTTGGTTGACGAAGGTCACCATGACAGGGTATTTTGCGGCGTACTCATGGAGGGACGCCCTAAAAATCTCCTCAAAGACACCCGTGCCTCGATAGGCGCGATCCACGCACACAGGGCCGTACTGATAGGTGTTCTCCCGCGTCAGCACCACCCCATCCACTGTGGGCATCTGAGGCAGAATGTCGATCATCTTCTGCATGATGGGCACCTGCTGCCAATACTCCCACGAGGCGGCGAGAGCAAAAGCCGCTACTTTGTCCCCGTCTTTTGCCAGCATCACGCCCCGTTCGCGGACGATCAAATCGGCGAACTGCTCGTCGGAGAGTGCGGTGGTCACAAAGCCGTCCGCCATGTCCTCGGGGGCAATGGTGTCGCGGTGATATTTCGCCATCAGCTGTCGGATGGCGGGCAGGTCACTTAATTCAGCCAGCACATACTTCATCTTACTTCCTCCCGCAATTTTGTAAGTTCTTCTTCACTAATCGCCCCGCCGTTGACCGCCCACAAATAGAAGGAGGCCACGCTGCCGTAGGGACTGTACCGCTCTCGGCACGTTTCAAACTGTTCCCTTGTCATGGTGGTCCAGCCGTAGAGCTTCATCATGCCGCGGCGGATACCCAAGTCGCCGTAGCTCAACACATCGCTGCGCCGCAGGCAGAACAGGAGCAGCATTTCCGCCGTCCACTCCCCCACGCCCCGAAGGGCAGACAGGGCTTTGACGGCCTCCCCATCCTCCATCTTGCGCAGGGCTTCCACATCGAATTCCCCGCTGCGCACCTTTTGAGCAAAGTCGCGGATATAGTCGGCCTTGCGGTAGGTCATTCCGCAGGCTTTCACCGCCTCGGTATCGGCCTCGGCGAGGGTGTCGGGGGTCACCTCACCCAACAACTCCTGCAAGCGCCGCCATACAGTTTCTTGGGCGCGCACGGAGATCTGCTGCCCGATAATATGATGCACCACCGCAGAGAACACATCCTCCTCCACAGCGCGCTCAATATACCCCACACAGCGAATCACGCCACCTAACAACGGGTCGCGCGCTGCAAGATAGTCCAATTCC